>CANPPM010000087.1 GCA_947575935.1 uncultured Butyricicoccus sp.
GGGATAAGGGCCTTGTGCGCGAGGAGCGGATTACCGTAGGGCCGTTGTCGCTCGATCCGCGCGCGGGCTTGGCCTGGTCGGGGGAGCGCCTGCTTGAGCTGCCGCCCAAGGAGTTTGCGCTGCTGCGCCTGTTGCTGGAAAATGCGGGGCGGCTGCTGACGCGGGAGACGCTGCTTGTGCGGATCTGGGGTTATGACTTTGATGGGAGCGCCCGGGTGGTTGACAACCACATCAAAAATCTGCGGCGTGCACTGGTTGAATCTGCGGACTGCATCAAAACAGTCAACAATGCGGGTTATGGTTTGGAGGCAAAGCGATGAAAAAGCGACTGGTGATTCGTACGATGTCGGGTTTCCTGGCAGTCTGGATCGTGTTTACAGGACTGCTTTCGGTTTTGCTTATCCGGCAGGCACAGCAGGGGATCGAGCACGAATTGCGGCGTTATGCAGAAGGGGTGGTAGCCTTTGCCGCCGAGTACCCGGAAAGAGAGATGGCCTGCACGCAGGAAGATCAGGGGAATCTCTTAAACTGGATTTGCCGAGACTCGCCGTATATGGAAGCAGCGGTGGCCTACCGGCAGGATAAACTGGAATATGAGACCCGATATAAAAGTTATGTCCTGCTGCAGGATCCGGAATTAGACCAGAGGAGCGCTTGGTTTTCGATAATAGATCTGTTCGATGGGCAGGAGGAGGCGTTCCAGGGAATTCACAGAATGCTGCGCAAAGCACGCCGGCAGGCATATGCTGCTGATGGAAGAGCGCAGGAGCATATGGATACTTTTATAAGCGGCTGGGTACGCGGGGGGCAGCTGTATCCTTTCCGGATGGTGATTGCCAGGCAGATGCGCGGATCCATCCTGAATGACGGCAGTTCATGGGATTTATCGGGCATGGAGATTGTCTATGATTGGAGAATGGATCCGACGGCGATTTATCAGACCAGCCCTAGCTGGCTGAGCTGCGGACAAAAGATCGAAAATGTTATGTTTTCAATCAGAAAGACGAATTGTCGGAGTTATGCGGAACTTTCAGAAATGGTACGGTTGGCCGCTGACCAGTCGATGCTGGAGCAGGCGAGAGAGCGGCAGGAGCAGGAATTCACGTATCCGAATAGTGTGGTGGTTCTGCAAAACGGTTTGCCATATGGCCGGTATTATGTGTATGTGAGGGATTATATGGAGCCTAATTGGGAGTATGCGTTTGCCGCGCGCGGTAATCCGGTTCGGGAAGCGCTGCCGGTGCTGTTGGGGACTGCGCTGACGAGCTTGCTGTTTACGCTGGCGGCCGGCGGACTTGTATGCCGTGCGATGTGCCGGGTGTATGACCGGCAGGCGCGCCTGGAGCAGAGCCGCCGCGATACCACCAATGCCTTGGCGCACGACCTGAAAACGCCGTTGGCACTGATTCATGGGTATGCCGAAAATTTAGAGTTTGGGATCCGGCCGGAAAAACACAGGCATTATCTGGAACAGATCCGGCGGGAAAGCACCCGTATGGATGGTATCTTGGGCGGTTTGCTTGAGCTGTCCCGGTTGGAGAGCGGGACGTTGCCGCTGCATCGGGAGACAGCCAGTTTGTTGGCCTTGATGGAGGAGGGTGCGGCCCGCTGGCAGTCTGCAGCTGAGGCGCGCCAGGTCACGCTGTGTGTTGAGGGCGACGGTATGGCCAGTGTCGACCGTGAGCTGTTTAACCGCGTGCTTGACAATCTGCTGTCGAATGCTTTGCGCCATACGCCTGAGGGCGGCTGCATCCGGCTCTTGTCGGATACACGAGGACTTTCGGTGGAAAACACCGGCGCGCCGGTTCCGGTGGAGGAGCTGCCCCGGTTATTTGACGCCTATTATACCGGCAGCCGGGCACGCAGTGATGGGCAGCATGGGCTGGGGCTTGCAATCGTACGGGTAGTCGCTGAGCGGCACGGTATGACGGTCCACGCAGAGAATACGGAAACTGGTGTTCGGTTTTCCATCCACACGGTTTAGTTGCTCTTTGGAGGGACAGTAATATTTTGGGCATAGATTGTAGAGCGTCGAGCGGTGTAGAAGGCGGTTTTATTTCGGATATGCGATGGGCTCTGAAAAGAGGGAGGCGGCAAGTGCTTTTCATTTGACACAAAAATTTTCCTGTGCTACAATAGATTTTGTTTAAGCGTGGTTGGGTGTCTGAAGATCGGAAATGTATCGGAAGGCTGCGCACAGCCTTCCCTGGGCAGGCGCGGCGATCCGTTTTCCCGGGCGGTATGGTAGACGCAGCTGGTATTCATGGATATGAGGAAGGTGTAACCCTGTGAGGAGCGATGAACCCTCTTATTTGGCCTGTGAGCAGAGGTTGACTTATGCGCTGCTGATGGCCAGCGCCGGTGTAATGGGGGCCTATACCTATAATTTGCGGGGCGGCGTGTTTTGCAATGCGCAGACCGCTAATATCGTGATGATGTCGATTGCCTTTGGCAGGGGGAACTGGCTGCATGGGTGTTATTATCTGCTTCCGGTTTCGGCGTATTTGTTTGGCGCTTTTTTGTCTGAACTGCTTCCGTCACCGGTCAGACGGCTGGGATTTCTGCGATGGGACACCTATTTGGCTGCGTTTGAGACGGCGATGCTGTTCCTGATTGGCTGGATTCCGCTTACGGTTCCACACCCGGTCGTGCAGGTGATGGTGAACTTTATCGCGTCGATGCAGTATAATACTTTCCGGCAGGCCGAAGGGATTCCGATGGCAACGACCTTTTGCACCAATCATGTCCGTCAGATCGGCGTGGCCGCCGCGAAGTTTCTTCGAAAACGAGATCGTGCTGCAGCGGCGCGTGGCTTGGCGCATGCGGGGATGATATGCAGTTTTTTTGTGGGCTGTGCATTGGAAACTGCCGTTTGCGGGATCTTGGCGGAGAAGGCTGTTTGGCTTGCACTGTTGCCGATGGCGGCTGTTTTGCTGCGGCTGGTGCATGCGGATTTGACAACCGAGCATGGATTGCTGTGCCGTAAGCCATCCGGGCATTGACGTTCTCCGAAATGCGGTTCGTACTGCTGAAAGAATTTTTATTTTGATATGGGAAAGGGCTGTGCAGACGATTGATGTCCGCACAGCCCTTTTCAGTTATGTTGGGGTTTCGCAGCATGGAAGCAGATGCTTTATGTGTTTATTTGTCGAGCACCTGTTCGAACTGACGGAGGAGTACTGCGAGCTCACCGTAGGAGATCGAGTCCTTGGGGTCAAACATGCTGTCGCCCTTGCCGCTGATGATGTTATTGCCGTACAGCATGTGAACGGCCTCTACTGCAAATTCGGAGATTTCACCGCTGTCGGGGAAGTTTCTTGCATCCATGGGAAGCGCAATATCGTGCAGCCGCAGGTAGCTGTATAGGATGACTGCGGCCTGTTCACGGGTGATTTCAAGGGCAGGGGCAAAACGCAGGCGATCGACGCCAGAGATGATGCCCTCTTGGGTTGCCCAGTTTACATAGGGGGCGAACCAGTCGCTTTGGCGTACGTCGCGGAAGCGTGTCTCGTGTACATAGGGGTCAGCATGGACCAGACGTCCAAGCGCGCCGATGAAATCGCCGCGGGAGACGGCCGCGTCCGGACTTTCCATACCGCCGCCGAATAGGTAACGGGATTGTGCCCAGCTGACTGATTCGTCAGACCAATGTTTGGCCGCAGGCGCAGGCTTGGCTGCAGGCGCGGGCTGAATCTCGGGTGCAGGCTTAGTTTCAGGCGCAGGCTTAGTTTCAGGCGCAGGCTCGACTTCAGGCGCAGGCTTAGTTTCAGGCACAGGCTCGACTTCAAGCGCAGGCTTAGTTTCGGGCGCAGGCTCGACTTCAGGCGCAGGCTCGACTTCAGGTGCAGGCTCGGTTTCGGGCGCAGCCTGTACGACTGGTGCAGCTGGGGCGGAAACTGTTACTTCACCAAAATCATCAAAGTCCTTTGCAAAGTTGCGGTAGACATGGCCCGGCTGATGGGCTGCCGCCCCCTCAAAGGAGCCTTCATTCCAGTCGGAAAGCGTGTTCCAGGTCTTGACGGCGCCGGCGGACAGTACATACTCGTTCAGGACCGGGACGCTGGATTCGGTGTTGTTCAGGTCAGAGACAAAGGTGGTCTTAATTCGGGCATACTTTGCTGTGCCCATACCGGACAGATCGGCGGTGTTTTTGCCGCTGGTAAGTGAAACCTCTTTTTCCTCCTTAACGGTGCTGCCATCGTCGGAGGTCTGCACGAGTGCAGTGATGGAGGCTTGTCCTGCAAAGGCGGCGTCGTATGCCAGGGAGGACGGCGCGCCAGTGACTGCCGTCCATTCGGTGGTGTGCGTACCGGTTGTGTCGATATTTTCAGACTCAAAGTCCAGCCAAATTTTCAGGCTGGAGGATGAAGCGCCTGCCTCAGTTGGGTTGGCGCGTACGGCGCTTACCTCGTCTTCAGAAAGCTTGGAAGTGTAAAAGCGCACCTGGCCGATTTCGCCGGGCAGCATGGTGTGGTACATGCCGCGGTTGCGCTTGGTCTGCAGGGTGTTTTTGAAGCCAAGGCCGATGTAAAGCGGCTCACCGTCCCAGGTTTTCACTGGGGCAGTAAAGGCGGGCTTATCCACATGGGCGCTGTGTACCTCGTTCTGGTAGGAGTCGCCGCCGGTTGCAAAGTCAAACGCGCTGGTGTATTGTACCCAGGTATCCTTTTTGATGCCTGCAGTGTCGTCGCTGCCGTCGTTCCAGCTGAATTCGCCATTGTCGTCCAGCAGGCAGACGCCATAAGTGACTTTGCCGGTCTCGCGGACTGCCATGCGGAACAGATAGGGGGTGCCCCAGCCAAGTCCGATGCCCTTCACCATCAGAGGATTGTGGTCGGGGATAGCGCCCTTGCCGTCAAGATCGACATACTGCTCGACCAGCTCGGATACGCCGCCCTTCGTGGTGCCTGCACTCGGGAGATTGGCCCAGACCATGCCGGTCATGGCGTCGGTTGGGAGATAGCCGCCGTTGTCGGGAACCTCGATGTAATCGCGCAGGCCGTCCAGGATCAGGGTCTGACGGCCGCTGTCGTCAACGCCAAATTCGGGCTGGCCGTGAATATATGCGTTGTTGCCGTTGCCCGACTTATCGTGGATGATGGGCATCCCCTGAATAGAGCCTTCGATAAAAATGGTCTGTGGCGCGGCGTTGCCAATGGTGACTTCGTATTCGCCTGCCTTATCAAAGCGGTAGGCAAATTCGGCAGTACTGGTTTCTCCGGAAGCCAGCTGATATGCTTTGCTGTCAATGATTTCACCGTTGACTTTGAACTCAGCATTGGCGGTGCCTGCATCATTGCCGATATTGACAACATCGGCCTTGATGTGCAGGATATTGCTGGACAGGTCGCTGACTTCACCATCACCCAGCTGGGTGCGGATGTTCGTATAATCGAAGGTCGCGCTGCGGTACTCGACATTGACGGTCTCAGTCACGCCGGCCAGCGTCAGTGTGTGCGCGCCCAGCTCGGACATGCGCAGCGTGCTGGTCAGCGTCTCGGACGCGCCGGGTTCCAGGGTGACGATGCCTTCCTCAAACTCGTAGAGATAACGGGGCGTACCGTTATCTTCCACTGGGATAACCGCTGCTGCAAGCCCTTTGCCATTGTTGGTCACGGTTGCGGTTATGGTTACATCGCCGTTGTAAAGGACGTTCGACGGCTGGATGGAGATATCGGACCAGCTCAACACCTGCTTCTCAGTGGCAAGCAGAGTCGTGTTGGCAAGCTTGGATTCCTTGCCCTCGCCTTCCGCGCCGTAGTTCTCGACGGTCAGCAGACCCTCGCCCGGCGTGCAGGAGAGATAGAAGAAATCGCCCTTTTTGTTATATGTACGTGCATCCTGATGGGTCAGATAGACGGTGCCTGCGCCGACAGTCGGATTGGAAGAAACGGCGCGCGCATAGCTGTGCGTATGGCCGGAGAGCAGCAGGTCGACCCCGCCTGGCTCAATGACGTCGGGGATATAGCGTTTGGTGTACGCATCTGATACCGGATGATGCATGAAAATGATCCGGAATTCGGCATTTTTGGCTGCTTCGCTCGCAAGATCGGTTTTCAGCCAATCCATGGAATCGTCGATACGCTGGATCGTCGCTGCGTCGGCCTGCTGGCCTGTGGCTTCGGAATTCATCTGAAACAGGCCCCACGGGTTGGAATTCATGGTGATGATGTGCAGATTGCCGTAATTAAACGAACTATCCCCCTCGACCTCTGCGCCGTACTCCGCATCCTGAATGGAATAAATATAGGTATCGAAGTAAATGCCGCCTTGGTCGTGGTTGCCGCTGGCATATACGACGGGGTAGGAATGGATGAAATCGTTATCCGCCTTGGCCTGAAGCCAGAAGCTGAATTGTTCGGCCTGTGCACCGGTGCCCTCAACAATATCGCCGCAGTGGAGCATGATATCGGGGTCATATTCCTTGACCGCTGCATCAAGCTCATCCCGTGTGGCGAAGATATGCGAGTCAGATAGGGAAATCATGCGGATTGTTTCCGGATTATCGCTCAGGGTACGGAAGCTGGCCTTGCAGCTTTCCCCGTCCTGCAGCTGCACCTCGTAGTAATAACGAGTACCCGGCTGCAGATTTTCGAGCTTGTAGTGATAGAGATTCATCCGCTTGCCCTGGAAGTCTGGGGCATCGGCGTTGATCTCCACCGGGATGGGTTCGGAAAGTGCGTTTTCATCTGTGCCATAGGCGATTGTCGCCGAAACGGCCTCGGTGCTTTCCCATACGACGACCATGCTGTCGGTTTTGGGGGCCAGCAGATAAGGACCGTTCTGGAAAGCGGGGCCTGCGTCGTTTGTTGCGCCCGCCGCCGGCGCCATAACAAACAGCATAGCGGCAGCCAGCATAAACGAACAGAAGCGTTTCAGTTGCTTACGCATTTCTTTTTGTGCTCCTCTCTTTTCGAATGGAATAATTTTGTCTTTATTGCGAGGAAGACAAATCAAAATGCCCCCTTTCTTACCATTCGCGAGGCGGAACGGTGTATTTTCGCAATTTTGACGGAACCATTATAGCATTTTATAGTGAGCACACGCAATGTGCGTTTCCACACAAGAAAAGATACGTTTTTTGTGTAGGATTAACAAGAAATGAGGAAAAAATTTGCAAAAAACACAATCAAAAGAAGACAGGGTCAATTTCGTGCAATGCACGTAGAAATCTATAAAAAAAGAAGCTCATTTTGATGGGATGCAACGGCTTTCAGAAGAGAGGACGCTTTGAAGGAGTGCCGCAGCCTGCGGCGTAACGCCCGCCGCTTTTTTTGATTTTCGTCAAAATCACGAAAGAATGGCCACTGGCTGCGTCAGTCCTGATCGGCCGCCGTTTTTGCAGATGTGAATAGGTTCTCAAAAGCCGGCCCGCCGTCTGACTGGCGGGCCGGCTGCTGAAGAACATCGTATCCCTCGATCAGGCAGACGGCGTGGGCTGCGATGCCTAACTGCTCGCCGGTGAAACCCAGTCCTTCTTCTGTTGTGGCTTTGATTGAGATACGGTCAGGGTCGACTCCGAGCGTGTGGGCAAGGTTTTCCCGCATAGCAGGGATGTGCGGTTTCATTTTGGGGGCTTGGGCAAGAATGGTAGCGTCAATATTGCCGACGGTATAGCCATGCTTTTGCAGCAGCGAACCGACCTGCTGCAGCAGGTCAAGTGAATTTGCGCCTGCATACGCTGGATCAGTATCTGGAAAGTGTTGCCCGATGTCTCCGAGCGCAGCCGCCCCCAACAGTGCGTCCATAATGGCGTGTACTAAAACGTCGGCGTCAGAATGGCCGAGCAGGCGGGTTTCGTGCGGAATGGAGACGCCGCCCAAAATGCATTTGCGACCGTTTACCAGGCGGTGTACGTCGTAGCCATGTCCGATGCGAAATCCCATTTATTCATCCCGTCCTTTCAGGAAGGCTTCAGCAGTCAGAAGATCCTCCGGTGTCGTGATTTTCAGATTCTGATAGTCCCCGTCCGTGGCATGGACCGGCAGGCCGGCCGCTTCAAAGGCGGCACAGTCGTCGGTCAGCGGCAGGCAGCGGCGCAGGGCCCGGATCAGCGCGCCCTCAATGCGTGTGCGTTCGAAGCACTGTGGCGTTTGGACGGCGGCGATCGTGTCTCGCGGCACGTCGGCGGCAATTTTGCCGTCAGCAATCCGTTTGACGGAATCCTTCATTGGGATCACCGGGGCAGCCCCTCCGTATTGGATTGCGGCCTCAACTGCGCTGCAGATCACTTCGTTGGTCACCAGCGGACGTGCGGCGTCATGGATTGCGACAATCCCGGTTCCTTCCGGAGCGTTGTGGATACCTTCCAATACAGAGTGCCCGCGTGTTTTTCCGCCGCGTACAATAGACCGTACTTTGCTCAGCCCGTAGGCTCTGCATAGATCATGATAGGGCATGATATCTGTCTCACGGGCTACAATGACGATATCGTCAATGATTGGGCAGCGTTCGAAAGCGGAGAGGGTGTGCGCAAGAACGGGCGCGCCGCACAGCTCAAGCAGCAGCTTGTTTTCGCCGCCCATGCGGCTGGATGACCCGGCTGCGGGAATAACGGCGCAGACGCGGGGGCGAGGGGGTTCTTTTTTCTTTTTTCCAAACAAAACAGATCAGACTCCTGAAGTTTTCGTACAGCATTTTTCCGGTAGATAGCAGATTTTTTCGGAGAACCGGGAGCATATAGGCGCATGGGGAAAGGGCAGATGCGCGCCGCGCTGCAGGGATGGTCAGTTGGCGTGTTTGCCGCGTGGGCACAGCAAGTCGACAACCTCATGTTTCATCTCTTCGGGATCGCGGTCTAATGCAAGCGATAGCTCAGAGGCCAGAATCTGCTTGGATAGGCTGAGCATCCGCTTTTCCCCGGTGGACAGGCCGCGGCGCCGGTCGCGCAGCGTCAGCGCTTTGACCACGCCGGCGACTTCAATCAGGTCGCCGCTGCGCAGGCGGTCCATGTTTTCGCGGTAGCGTCGGTTCCAGTTGACTGTCGGATCGATCTCCAGCGTTGGAAGTTTGCCCAGAAGCGTATTGGCCGCGTCTGGTGTGCAGACTGGGCGGACGCCCAGTGTGTCGCTTGTTCGAACCGGTATGTACAGCAATACGCGCTCAAGAGCGAGCCGCAGCGCGTAATAAGATTCTGTTTGGCCGTCAATTGTGCGCTCCACAATTTCATCAATGATCCCTGCACCGTGCATGGGATGCACGATCTTTTCACCGATCTGGTACATAGTGGCTCCCTCCCCGATTTTCTTTCTGCCACTATTATACACGATTGTTAAATATTTTGCAAGTTTTTACAGGAAAATGCCGTCAAGAATCCCCCGATTGCGGCCAGCGAAACGCCGCCGCCTGTGCAGAAGATATAGATTCCGAGCAGAAGAAGCACAATTGCAAAACCTGTGCTCAATAATTGTCTGGCCAGGCGGAGCCTCCCCTCTGACAATGTTTCCAGGCAGGCATATCCGTCCAATGGGGAGACTGGGAGCAGGTTGAGCAGGAGTAGTACAAAATTCGCCCCTGCAAGAAGTGGGTGGTTTAGCGGGCGAAGCAGTAGAAATGCTGCAAAGTTCATCGCGGGGCCCGCAAAATGGATGAGAAAGCAGCGTGCCCTTCCTTCAGGCAACGTGCAGTCCATGCGCCCGCCAAGCGCCGAAATGCGCAGCCGCCGCAGTTGCCCGCCGCATGCTCGGAGTGCAAGAATGTGGCCCAGCTCGTGCAGCGCGGCGGCTGTGAGAAATGCAGGCAGCAGGTTTTCGCTGTCAAAAAACAGCAGAAGCGAAAGCATGAGGA
>CANPPM010000088.1 GCA_947575935.1 uncultured Butyricicoccus sp.
ATTTCTTTGATGCAACCAACATGCTGCTTGCAAAAATAGAGGAGTGCGGCGCTTATGATGCGGGAGCAATCCAGGGGGCCTACCGCAGCTATGATAAATACCCCGTCGTATCCGGCACGATCTCTTTGCTTGATACACAGGATGTCGTCCGGGATGTGATTACCTATGAGCTGCATGACGGGCAGTTCTATCTGGCGAAATAATTTGACCCGGGACCCATTGGCAAAACAAGAAAGGAAGGATTCCCATGAGCGATAAAATGTATACAGAAGAGGAGCTGGTACGTGAGGTGCGCGCAGCAAATATTGTGCGCGGCAAATGGTTTGCACTGCTTGCAAAGCACATCCCGGCTGAGATTTTTGACGAAGCTGCGAAAAAGGCGTGCTGGGAGTTCGGGCTGAGCCGGAAGGAAGCTGCAGGCGGCGAATGCGGTTCCAGCATCCCGATGGCGGAGTATTTTGCGTCTGGCGCTTCTTCGAAGGTGTTTCAGTGTGAAATATTGGAAAAGTCGCCTGAAAAGACCCACCTTCATATTGGCAGCTGCCCGTTGGTAGAAGCATTCCGGCAGGTTGGCTGCACGCCCGAACAGATTGCGCATTACTGCGATCTGATTTGCAACGGCGATTATGGCACGGCTGATTCGGTTGGGCTCACCTGCACCTTCGGCGAGCTGATCGCACATGGCGGCAAAGTGTGCGATATGACCCTAGCGCTGAAAAAATAAACGGGATATCCACAGATCCGAAGAAAGGAACATGCGGAGATGGACTTAAAATTAAAAGGGAAGCTGGCCCTTGTGACCGGCTCGACAGCGGGCATTGGCAAGGGCGTTGTGAAGGCGCTGCTACAGGAGGGGGCGGCCGTATTTGTCAACGGCCGCAGCGAAAAGACGGTAAGCGCCGCCGTGGCGGAGCTGTCTGCATTCGGGGACTGCCGGCCGGCGGTTGGCGACGTCACGACTGCAGAGGGCGCGCAGGCTGTATTGGATGCCGTGGATGCGGCAGGACCGCTTGAGGTGCTGGTCGGCAATATGGGGACCTATAAAGGGACTGCATTCCAGGACATCAGCGATGAGGAATGGCACTGGATGATGAATGCCAATCTGTATTCACAGGTGCGCATGTGCCGCCATTTCTTGCCTAAAATGCTGGAACGGAATGCAGGGCGCATCGTGCTGATTGCAAGTGAATGCGGGATGAAGCCGCTGATAGATATGGTACACTACAGTGTTTCCAAAACGGCGGTGATTGGCTTGGGGCGATCGCTGGCCGAGCTGACGAAGGGGACGGCGGTTGCGGTCAATACCGTGCTGCCCGGTCTGACAATGACCGAAAATACGGCTGAGTACCAGACCAAGCGCGCGGCGGCCGAGGGAAAGTCGCTTGAGCAGGCCATGAAAGAATATTTTGTCACCTATGAGCCGACCCAGCTGCTCCAGCGCATGACTACGGTTGAGGAAGTTGCCTCGGTCGTTACCTATTATTGTTCACCCGTTTCTGCTGCAGCGAACGGCGCAACCGTTCGCGCGGAAGGCGGTATCATTCGCAGTATCTAAATTTTAAGGAGGAACTCAATCATGAAAAAGACAATCAAGCTTGTATCCGTAGGATTGTGCCTATTGCTTGGCCTGTTGACAGGCTGCGGCGGCGAGACGGCCAGCGCAGACACGGACGGCGGCAGCGCTGGCGGTAATACCAGCGGTAGCAGCAGTAGCGGCAGTAGCAGCGAAGACGGCGGGGATGTCATCCGCATCGGCTTCTTTGCGCCGCTGACCGGAAATTCTATGCAGTACGGCGTCTCGTTCCAGAATGCAATTAATATGAAGGTGGACGAGCTCAATCAAGCGGGCGGCATTGACGGGAAACAGATTGAAATCGTCGCCTTTGATGATAAGAACGACCCGAAGGAAGCGGTTAACATTGCCAATAAGATCGTAGCGGATCCCAGCATTCAGGTTGCGATCGGTTCGTTCTCCTCTTCGTGCTCCATGGCGGCCGCCCCTGTGTTTGATGAGGCGGGGATCCTGCACTTGGGTCCGACGGCGTCTCACCCCGATTTTGTAAATATGGGGGATAAAGCGTTTACCATCGCGATGCCGATGAAGTTTGAGGGCGCGGCAGACGCTGAATATGCCTACAAAAAAACCGGCGGCAAGGATATGGCGGTCATTTATCTCAACAGTGATTATGGGGTTTCCCATTCCAGCGTATTTAAGGATGCATATGAGGCCCTCGGCGGCAAGGTCGTAGCGTTTGAGGAGTTTATTCCCGGCCAGACCAAGGATTTCACCCCGATCATTACCAAGATCAAGCAGGAAAACCCGGGCGCTCTGTTTGTTATTGCAGATTATTCGGACGGCGCCAATATCTTTAAGCAGGCAAAAAACCTGGAGCTGAATTGCGATCTGATCGGTCCCGGCATGCTGATTAAGGATGAATTCATCGACGTAGCGGGGGATGCGGTTGACGGCCTGCTGATGCTCTCGACCCTGCCGATCTATTCGGAAGAAGACCGCGAGAACGAGGATTCGGCAAAGGCCGCCTTTGTCAGCGAATATCAGGATCTTTATGGCGTGATTCCGGACGGCTTCCCCGCAAACGCTTACGACTGCATTACCCTGATTACAAACATGATTTCGAAGGTGGGCTATGATGCGGAGGCACTGGCCGGGGAGTTCCGGCAGGTAGGCCGGTATGAAGGGGTCTCCGGAAATATTGCGGTTGATCCGGATACCAAGGAAGTCAAGCGCGACCTGATGGTATACACCATTGTGAATGGGAAGTATGCAGTGGATGAAATCGTTCCGTCTACGTAACCGTGCGCATCGGGCAAGGAGGAAAAGATGTTTTTTCAACAGGTCGTCAATGGGCTGACCATCGGCAGTATGTACGCACTGGTCGCCATCGGCTATACGATGGTGTTCGGCGTGCTTAAGCTGGTTAACTTTTCGCATGGCTCGGTATTTATGGTGGGGGCATATCTCACGCTCGAGCTGAGCCTGGCGCTGGGCGGCAATTTCTTTTTGGCGGCCGCGATGAGCCTGGTGCTGACCGGTATGTTGGGCGTCGTGATTGACCGTGCTGCGCTGCGCCGTCTGCGCGTGAAGAAGGCCGACCGGATAACCGCGCTGATTTCCACGCTGGGCGTCGGTACTATCTTGGACAACGCGGTTATGATCGGCTTCGGCTCGGAGACCAAGGCATTTCCGAATGTGCTGCAGCTGGGGCGCTTTACCATCGGCACGACGGTCATCAGCTGGGTACAGGTCATCATCCTGGCGCTTGCGCTGGTGCTGATGGCGATTATGAGTGTGATTGTTTACCGGACCCAGATGGGATGCGCCATGCGTGCGACCTCGCAGAATGCGGACGCGGCGCGGCTGATGGGGATCAATGTCAACCAGGTTATCGCCTTCACGTTCTTTATCGGGTCGCTGTTGGCCTCGATCGCGGGTACGATGTACGGGATGTATTATGAGGCCATTGACCCGCTCATGGGCTCGGTCATCAGTATGAAAACTTTTGCCTGCGTTGTGCTGGGCGGGGTTGGCGTGCTGCCGGGCGCGATGCTGGGCGGGCTGCTGATCGGCGTGGTGGAGGCGGTCGGCGCAAGCTATATCAGCTCGGGCTACCGGGACGCGATTGCGTTCGCCATCCTGATTTTGGTGCTTGTACTGCGTCCGCAGGGCATTTTAGGCAAAAAAGTTGCTGACAAGCTGTAAGGGAGGAAAGACTGTGAATTCCATTTATCAAGCGCTTGCGAAACGGCAGGGGCTGGTGCAGATACTCCTGCTGGCGGCTGCTGCGGTGTTCCCGCTGCTGGTCAGCAACCCCTATGTGATCCGGCTTTCGATCCTTTCCGGTATCTTTATCATTCTGTCGCTCAGCCTGAATCTGTTGACCGGCTTTTCTGGGCAGATCTCTTTGGGACATATCGCTTTTTACGGAATCGGCGCGTATACGGCCGCCATCCTTTCCAAAAATTTTGGCTTGAATTTTCTGCTTTGCATGGTGGCGGCGATTGTGGTCACTGCGTTGTTTGGGCTGCTGCTGGGTTTGCCGGCGCTCAAGCTGGGCGGGTATTATCTGGCGATCGTGACGCTGGGCTTTTCCGAGATTGTTCGTCTGGTGGAGATCAACTGGATGGAGCTGACCAACGGCCCGCTTGGGATCAACGGTATTCCCAAGCCCGCGCTGTTCGGGATCAAGCTTTCCTCGCCGCGCGCCTACTATTACATGTGCCTGCTGCTGGTTGTGCTGACCATTGTGGTGATCCGGAATATTCTGGAGTCGCGCATTGGCTATGCGCTCGGAACAATCCGCGGGGATGAAAATGCGGCAAAATTTATGGGAGTGAATATTTTCCGCTATAAGATCATGGCGTTTATGGTTTCTGCGGGTATCGCAGGACTTGCGGGGGCGTTCTTTGCACAGTATGTTACCTTTATCGACCCTACGAGCTTTGCATCCGACCAGTCTACGCTGGTACTGATCATGGTGATCTTCGGCGGGATCGGTTCGCTGCCGGGCAGCGTCATCGGCGCGGTTGTGCTGACGCTGGTGCCCGAACTGCTGCGCAGCCTGATGGAATACCGGATGCTGATTTATGGTGTGGTATTGGTGTTTATGATGCTGGTGAGGCCCGAAGGATTGCTGGGCAAGATCAACTTTAAGCACATCCGGCAGCGGTGCACGGCGGAGCCGCCGGATGGAAAGGAGGGCTCCTGATGGTTTTGCAGACCAAAGAGGTGGTACAGCAGTTTGGCGGCCTGACGGCGGTCAACCGGGTAAGCATGCAGATTGAAGACGGACAGATTGTCGGCCTGATCGGACCGAACGGCGCGGGGAAAACGACGTTCTTCAATGTGATCACCGGCGTCAATACGCCGACAGCGGGCAGCGTGCATTTCATGGGCGAGGAGATCACCGGGATACCTGCGCATGAGATCGTTGCACGGGGCATTGCCCGTACCTTTCAGAATATCCGCTTGTTCAAGAATATGACGGCACAGGAAAACGTCATCGCTGGGATGCATACCGAATCCCAGGCAAATCTGATCGACGCGATTTTCCGAACCAAGCGCCATCGGACGGAAACCCTGGCCTGTGAACAGAAAGCGGACGAGCTGCTGGAGCTGGTTGGGCTATATGCGTACCGGTACGAGCTGGCAACCCGCCTGCCCTACGGCCACCAGCGGCGGCTGGAAATTGCGCGTGCGCTGGCCAGCAGCCCGAAGCTGCTGCTGTTGGATGAACCGGCTGCGGGCATGAATGAACAGGAGACCGCCGATCTATTGGAATTTATCCGCAGGCTGCGCGGGATGGGATATACCATCCTGCTGATCGAGCACGATATGAAGTTGGTTATGAGTATCTGCGAAAATATTTATGTGCTCGACCACGGGGAACTGATTGCGCAGGGCGCGCCGGAGGAGATTCAGAGCAATCCCCGTGTGATTGAGGCGTATCTCGGAAAGGAGGGCTGAGCGTGGCGTTTCTGGAAATTGAGGATCTGCATGTGCATTATGGTGCGATCCATGCGCTGAAAGGCATCCATATTCAGGTGGAGCAGGGCGAGATCGTGACGCTGATCGGCTCAAACGGCGCGGGAAAGACTACGACAATGAATACCGCGGCCGGGCTGCTGAAGCCCAGCCAAGGGAAAATTATCTTTCAGGGGGAGGATATCACCCGCTTTGATGCGCCGCAGGTTGTGAAACGTGGCATTTGCCTGTCACCGGAGGGCCGCCAGGTCTTCCCAGAACTGAGCGTGCTGGAAAACCTGACCTTGGGCGCATATCTGCGGCCGCCGAAAGAGCGGGAGGAAACCATTGCAGTGGTATACGACCTTTTTCCGCGGATCAAGGAACGGATGCACCAGCCGGCAGGGACGCTGTCGGGCGGGGAACAGCAGATGCTTGCAGTCGGCCGGGCGCTGATGGGAAAGCCCAAGCTCCTGATGCTTGACGAGCCCTCGCTCGGCCTGGCGCCGATCATCATCCAGGAGATTTTTGACCTGATCGTTCGGATCAACCAGCTGGGTACGACCATCCTGCTGGTTGAGCAGAATGCGAAGATGGCGCTGCGCATTTCGCACCGCGGCTATGTGTTGGAAACCGGCAGGATCGTGCTCAGTGACCGCGCGGAGGCGCTGCTGAACAGCGAACAGGTGCGCGCCGCATATTTAGGAGGCTGATACCATGCAGAAACTGTCGAATGAAGAGGCGTTTCTTCAGATCATGCAGGCGGAGATGTCGCCCGCGTTAGGGTGCACCGAGCCGATTGCCGTTTGCTATGCGGCGGGGGTCGCACGGCGGCACGCACCGGGGGAAATCCGCCGGATCAGCTGTAAGGCAAGCGTGAACATCATCAAAAATGTCGCTTCGGTTACGATCCCCGGTACGGGCGGGCGTAATGGCATGAAGCTGGCGTGTGCGCTGGGCGCGGTCAAACCGGATATCGAGAGCAGGTTGGAAATTTTGAGCGGCCTGACCGAGGCGCAGCTGGAAGAAGCGCTTGCGCTGACCGGCCGGATATCGGTGGAACAGGCGCAGGTGAAATGCGCGCTTTATATCGAGGTGGAGATTGAGACCGACCAGCACACCGCGCGCACGATTACGCAAGATTCCCACCTCAATACAACCTATTTAGAAGTGGACGGCAGCGCGCAGACGGTTGCCGGCGAGGGCGTGGCGGCAGATGAAAATGAGACGCTGTATGCGGATCTGAACCTGAAAACGATCCTAGATTTCGCTGCGCAGACGCCGCTTGAACGGCTGACTGTTGTGCAGGATGCGATCCGCACCAATACGGCGATCGCAAAGGAGGGGCTGGCCCGGGAGTATGGCCTGCAGGTTGGCCGCACTTTGTCGGAATCGGTGGATAAGCTGATGCTGTCAAACGATTTGGCGACCTATGCGATGATGCTGGCTTCCGCGGGGTCTGATGCGCGTATGGCGGGCAGCAGCCTGCCCGCGTACTCGAACTCTGGTTCGGGGAATCAGGGGATTGCTGCGACCATGCCGGTTGTAGCCGCAGCCGAAAAGCTGGGCGCCGGCGAAGAAGCGCTGATTCGGGCCTGTACCATCAGCAATTTGACCGCGATTTTTATTAAGCATAAGCTGGGAAAACTGTCGCCGGTTTGCGGCGCGATCATTGCTGCGACCGGCGCATCCTGTGGGATTGTTTCCCTGATGGGCGGTGCGTTGCCGCAGACGGTGAGCGCAGTAAAGAATATGCTGGGCAATGTTGCCGGGATGTTCTGCGACGGGGCAAAGGCCAGTTGTGCACTTAAGGTGTCTACCTGCGCCAATGCGGCGGTTCAGGCGGCGATCCTTGCGATGAATACCCATTATATTAAGGGGACAGACGGCATCGTAGGGAATACTGCCGACGAGACGGTCGCCAACTACTGCCGCGTATTGGCGGAGGGCATGCCCTCGCTTGACCAGACGCTGCTCGATATCATCATTAGTAAGGAAGCATAAAAAGGAGGAACAACCCATGAATGCAGCACAGCGTATCAGGGCCATGGTGGAGGGGCGGCCGGTCGACCGGATCGGGGTATCCGCATGGAAACACTTTTATTTGGAGGACCGTCACCCGGTTGACTTTGTGAAACGGACTGTTGGATTTCAGCAGGCAAACGACTGGGATTTTATCAAGGTCAGCTATAATGGGTATTTGATGCCGGAGGCATTTGGCGCACAGATCGCATGGAGTCCGGATGACAATACCTTTCCGACGATGCTGAAACATAATGTGAACCATCCGGCAGAGTGGGCAAAGCTCCGCCCGGCAAGTGTCAAGGAGGGGGCGCTCCGCCGTGAAATCGACGCGACCGCCCGGATGGTAGAATATTTCAAGGGGGAGGTCCCGATCCTGCCCACCATTTTCAGCCCCCTGACCGCAGCACAGGAAATGTCCTGCGGCTGGCTGAATCCGTGGCCCATTATGGCAGACATTCAGTACAGCCCAAGCGAACTGCACAGCGGCCTCGAGATCATTGCGGAGACGACCGAGCGCTTTTTGGAGGAGCTGTGCCGGGTTGGGATCGACGGAGTATTCTTTGCAACCCAGCTGGCCTGCTACAATCGTACCACCAAAGAGCAGTATGAGGAATTTGGGCGGAAATATGACCTGCAGGTGCTCAACAGCATCAAGGATAAGACCTGGTTTAATATGATCCATATTCACGGCGCAGAGCAGCTGTTCTTTACCGAAATCGAGGATTATCCGGTGCAGGCATTTAACTGGGAGGATTTGAACAGCAATATTTCGCTGGAATTTGCCCGTGCGCACAGTGATAAAATCCTCTGTGCCGGGGTTGAGCAGCTGCACGACTGGTATGAGCCGGACCGTACAGCGCTGAAGGAAAAGCTGCGGGCGCGTGCAGAGGCTGCGGTGCAGGCTGCGGGGCGTGACCGTTTCATTCTGGCTCCGGGATGCGTCGTGCCGACCGACGTTCCCGAATACCGCTTGACGGTTCTGAAAGAGGTTGCGGAGGAACTGTCATGAAAAAGGCCCGTATCGGTATCATTGGCTGCGGGCAGATCGTGCGGATCCGTCATGCGCACGAGCTTGCCGGCTGCGCATGGGCAGAGACTGCAGGATATTATGATTTCGTGTCCGAGCGGGCGCAATCTTTTGTGGAGCAGTTTGGCGGCAAGGTCTATCGGGAGTATCAGGAAATGCTCCAAGATCCTTCGGTTGACGGCGTGGTCATCTGCACGGCAAATGATGCGCATGCCAAGATGAGCGTAGAAGCGCTGCAGGCAGGGAAATACGTGCTGTGCGAAAAGCCAATGGCAAGCGACCTAGAAGGGGCGCAGGCAATTCTGGAGGCCGGCCGTGAAAGCAAAGGTTTTTTTATGGCGGCGCATAACCAGCGCTTTACCATGGCGCATCGAAAAGCAAAGGAACTGCTGGAGAGCGGCGCTATGGGGCGGGTGCTGTCGTTCCGGTGCACGCTTGCGCATCCCGGACCGGAACGGTTCAGCGTCAACCGTACCAATTCGTGTTGGTATTTGAACAAGGCGGCTTCCGGATTGGGCTGCATTTCCGATCTGGGCATTCATAAGTGCGATATCCTGATGCACTTGCTGGGGGAGCCGATTTCCCGCGTTGCCGCCACTGCCGGTACAAGGGACAAACGGGATGAGACGGGAGAACTTGCAAAGGTGTACGACAATGCGGTCTGTGTGCTGGAGACTCCTAGCGGCGTCATGGGGACGCTGAACCTTTCGTATACCAATTATGCGGGCATGGAAAATACAACGGTTTATTACTGTGAAAAGGGTGTGCTTCGCTGCCACTATTACCCGGATTGTGCACTTGAGGTGGTAATGGATGGGGCGGAGACCGTCCGGTATTTTGACGTGCCGCAGCCAAATTCCGGTGTGATGGAGGCTTTTGCACGGGCGATCGTTGAGGGGCGGCCCTCTCCGGTCCCGGCGGAGGAAGCATACCGGGCGATGCGCGCTGTGTTTGCGATTGAGCAGTCGGCGCGTACAGGGGAAATGGTAACGCTGAAAGGGATGCTTTGAAAGCCGTCCGGATGCAGAACTGTGCGCAGGCGTTGTTAGGAAGGTTTTGGGAGATCCTGCAGGGGCGGCCAGGCGGCCGCCCCTGCAGCGCATTGGACGGTTGTGGCGTTGGGCCGGCGGCGTTTTCGTGCGGCGCGCCGCGTTTGGCAGGGGCGCGCCGGCGGATTTGCCGCCGCAGCCCGCTGTACAGGGCTTTTTCATCAAGAAGGGGCAGCCAAACGGCTGCCCCTTCTT
>CANPPM010000089.1 GCA_947575935.1 uncultured Butyricicoccus sp.
TGAACACGGCGTTGCACGTCATGCACACAAGCGTGGTCTGGGAGATCAGCCGTTCAAAAGGAACGTAATTGGCAGTGACGCGCGGTGCAGTTTCCACCACACTGGAACAAGCAGACGGCTTTATGTTTTTGAAGTGCCAATCGACCTGATGTCATTTGTGACGCTGTATCAGAAGGATTGGCAGAAGCATAGCTATGTCGCTCTTTGCGGTACAAGCGAACATGCCATGCTTTGGATGCTGGAGCAGAATTCAAAGTTGCAGCGCGTAGCGCTCTGTCTCGATCATGATCCGGCAGGGATTACCGCAGTCGGACGGCTCCGGGAAATCCTTCGCGAAAAGGGATATCACGACGTAGTAGCGGGGCTGCCGTCGTGCAAGGATTGGAATGCGGAATTGTTTGCGTGTTGTGGCAAATCGGCCGAGCCGGGGGAGGCGCATCAGCAGATGCTTGCTGCGCCGTCAATCTGTGAACGAATCGCAGGACTTGCAGAAAAAGCAAACGCCCGTTTTGCCGCACAGCAGATCCCACCGCTTTTGAAGGGGTATGAGCGCGATCTGCAAGCCGGCCGCTTTGAACAGGCAATGGAACGCATGGAATCGGCAGCGGCTTTTGCACTGGCGGCAGCTTTGCGGGAACGCCGTCAGCTTCGCGCACCTGTAGCAGAATCCGAAGTTTCTGCATTTTTACAGGGAGAGGTTTGGCCGAACCAGAATCAAAGTGTGTTAAAGGGACGCTCAGAAGCACTCCTGACGGAACTTCAATCTGTCATAACAAAGGCAGCCGCGCAGGGGATTCGCACCCAGCCAGAGAAAGAAATGATCGCTGATGCATGGCTCCATCTGGCGGCATCCTGTACAAAGGTGGTAGTGAAATACGAAGCTGACGTGCAGGAACAACAGCAGGCACAGCAACAAATCGAAATGGGGGTGAAATTATGCTGATGTTGGTTCTCTCGGCAGGGCTTATGATTCTTGTGATTGGCGGACTTGCGTTCTGTTCGGAGCATTACGCGCTGGATAACATCAAATCCAAAACCGTAGGCGATGGACAGCATGGAACTGCGCGGTGGGCGACTAAAAAAGAAATCCAGCGCACCTATACCCGCGTACCGTTTCAACCGGTATTATGGCGGCAGGGCAAAAATTTACCGACAAAGCAGGGCTTGATTTTGGGCTGTGAAGGTCCGAAAAATAAGGTGACTGCATTAGTGGATACAGATGATATTCACGCCATGGTGACGGCCGCCAGCGGTGCGGGGAAAACAGCGTTTTTCCTGTATCCCAACATCGAATATGCACTTGCGTCGGGCATGTCTTTCCTTTGTACTGATACCAAAGGAGATCTGTTCCGTAACTATGCGGGTATCGCAAAAGATTGCTACGGATATCAGATTGCGGTACTTGATTTGCGCAATCCAACACGCTCGGATGGTATGAATCTGCTCAATCTGGTAAACCGTTACATGGATATTATAAGGCAGAACCAGATAATCTTCCGGCAAAAGCAAAGGCGGAAAAGTATGCAAAAATCCTTGCAAAAACGTTAATCAATACCAGTGGGGGCGACTCTGCGCAATATGGTCAAAATTCATATTTTTATGATAGCGCAGAAGGATTGTTAACCTCTATGCTGATGCTGGTAGCGGAGTATCTTCCTACTGAAGACGAGGACGGAAACCCAATTGAGCAGCGGCACATTGTTTCGGTGTTCAAGCTGGTGCAGGAGCTTCTTGCACCGTCGCAGATCAAAGGAAAAAAACAGTTCCAGCTGCTTCTCGAAAAGCTGCCGCCTGACCATAAAGCAAAATGGTTTGCAGGTTCCGCGCTGAATACGGCAGAACAGGCAATGGCTTCTGTTATCTCGACTGTTTTATCACGATTAAACGCGTTTTTAGACAGCGAAATGGAGGTGCGACCCGAGGCCGCATAATTGATTGTTCAACACTGAAAGCGGTGATTGAACTTGCTATTCCGTTAGCAAGACCTACTATTCCCAAAGCAGTCCGCAAGGGCTGTGCGGAAGCGAATAGGACAAGGTAGCCCACCCGCGAGGGAGAAGCCGGAACCGTAAGGGGACGGAGAAGCTGTTAGCACAATACGGCTTGGGAGCTGGTCGGGCAATATGGCTAACCTATGTGAACCGCTGTTAAACGTCGTTACGCTGAACGGGCAAAAGCTGCTTGTAAGCCTGGACCAAAATGGTGTGCAGTCGGATATTCTCGTTTCCATTGGGAATACACGGACGTAAGACTGTTGGCGGAGAGGCGGAGCCTAAGTTGTCAATTTATCAATTATGTGGAACGGGGTAAGCCTGTATTTCTCCTGCTTCGGCGGGAAAGCCCATCGTAAGGTGGGCCGACAGGGATGCAGGTAAAGGAACATGGAAAAAGCGAATGCCGTGCTGTAATGGCGCGGATAGGGGTTGAAACATCACCTCACGCGAAAGCGTGCAGACTTCCATGAGGTCTTTCTTTCCAGGAGAACCTACAGAATTTTTGAAAGGAGAAATGCAAATGGACAGGAAACTGTGTGCATCTTCTGACTGTGCATCTGCATGGTCTGAGATTGATTGGGCCACCGCAGAACGCTATGTTAAAAAACTGCAGGCGCGTATTGTAAAGGCTCAAAAAGAAGGCAGGACCGGTAAGGTGAAAGCCTTACAACGTCTGCTGACCACATCCTTTTACGCCAAAGCGCTGGCGGTAAAACGGGTGACGGAAAACACAGGAAAACGGACTTCCGGGGTCGATAAAGAGCTCTGGACGACCCCGAAAAGGAAGTATGAAGCAATTTTTCGGCTGAAACGCCGCGGCTATCGACCCAAACCGCTCAAAAGGATTTATATCCCGAAAAAGAACGGTAAAAAGCGTCTGCTCAGTATTCCAACCATGACCGACCGCGCAATGCAGACTCTTTACCGCTTTGCGCTGGAACCGCTGGCTGAAATCAGTGCAGACCCTTGTTCTTACGGCTTCCGAACCGGGCGCTGCCCGCAGGATGCCATCGAACAGTGTTTTAACGATTTAGCGAAAAGCCGGTCGCCTAAATGGGTGCTGGAGGGCGATATCAAAGGGTGTTTTGACCACCATATCAGCCATGATTGGATTCTGGAGCACATTCCCATGGATAAACAGATTTCTGAACAAATGGCTGAAAAGTGGGTACATCGAAACCAGGCGGTTATTTCCCACCGAAAAAGGTGCGCCGCAGGGGCCGCCTATTTCGCCGACTATATGCAATATGGTGCTGGATGGGCTTCAGGCAATTCTCAAAAAGAAGTTCCATCAGGTAAGGCGCAATGGCAAAAATCATTCGCCTATGGTCAACTATGTGAGATTCGCTGATGATTTTATCATTACTGGCGAAAACGGTGAATTACTGCAGGAGCAGGTGCTTCCCATCGTCCGAGATTTTATGGCGGAACGCGAGCTGCAGCTCTCCGAAG
The DNA here is from genome assembly GCA_947575935.1 of uncultured Butyricicoccus sp. Lineage (GTDB taxonomy): Bacteria > Bacillota > Clostridia > Oscillospirales > Butyricicoccaceae > QXXE01. The sequence continues at coordinate 3,447 of CANPPM010000089.1, forward strand.
AAAAGACCGTTATCACCCATATTGATGAGGGCTTTGATTTTCTGGGATGCAATATTCGTAAATACAAAGGCAAGCTGCTGATAAAACCATCTAAGAAAAACCTGAAAGGGATTCTGGATAAAATCCGCAGCGCTGTAAAAGAAAATCCCACCGTGAAGCAGGAATGGCTGATTCGCAAATTGAATCCTATGATTCGCGGTTGGGTGAATTACCAGCGTTTTAACGTGTCTGCAAAAGCGTTTGAAAATCTGGATTATCAGATATTCCAGTGTCTGTGGGCATGGTGTAAGCGCAGGCATCCAAAGAAAAGCAAAACGTGGATAACCAAAAAGTATTTTCATCGTATCGGTAATCGCTGCTGGACTTTTTCGGTTCCCACAAAGCAGAAGATGCAGAATGGGGAAACGTTGTATGTTCGATTGGTTTATGCAACAGATACCGATATTATCCGTTTTATCAGAATCCGTAATCATGCAAATCCATTTGACGAAGCGGACGCGGCTTATTTTGAGAAGCGCGATACGGAGAAAATGCGCAACAGCTTGAAGGGCAGAAAGATTCTGACGAAGATTTTCCGCCAGCAAAAGGGGCTTTGCCCTCATTGCGGCAAGAAAATCACCGTTGAAACCAGCTTCCAAGTGCTGGATATCAAGCAAGGCCGTTCTGCCTCCAAGCAAATGCTTCACCCAGAATGTTGCAGAAAGGTTCGTAAAAATGAGGTTTTCCTTGAGCCGGTTCCCGAAAGGGAATCTTGAAAGGCTTGAGCCGTATGAGTGGAAACGCTCATGTACGGTTCTTAGGGGAGGGATGGGCAGTAATGTCCATTCCTTACCCGACCAAATTCTATGTTTTGATACTGCTATCGATGCTGAAAAGTTCTGCAAAGAAAAATCTGCTTTGTTCTTGGTGCTCCCCGAAGAAGATCAAACGAAATACTTTATGGTAAGTCTCATAATCCAGAATTTATACCGCGAAATATTAACGGTTGCCGACGAGTACGGGGGCAGGCTTCCGAACCGCGCAGTATTCTTTGCTGATGAGCTTGGTACCTGTCCGCCGATTCAATCGCTTGAACTGATGTTCTCGGCTTCTCGGTCGCGCGGTTTGATGCTGGTGCCTATTGTGCAAAGCATTACCGGTCAGCTTCAAAAGAATTATGGGAAAGAGGGATCAGAGGTCATCGTAGACAACTGTCAGGTGAATGTTTTCGGAGGATTTGCGCCCGCATCCCAAACGGCTGTAGAGCTATCGAAAGCATTAGGAAGTCGCACGGTTATGAGCGGCTCTATCAGTAAGGGAAAGAACGATCCAACGCAATCCCTACAAATGATAGAGCGACCGTTAATGACACCGGACGAGTTAAAAACTATGCCAAAGGGCGGCTTTATTGTGATGAAAACCGGTGTACACCCGATGCAGGTACAGCTACGCTTATTCCTTGACTGGGGCATTCGCTTCAAAAAGCCGTATGAAGTTCCGGAGAAAGCCCAGCGCAAAGTTGCTTACGCAAACAAGGATGATCTGGAAGCCACTATCCTGCGGAAGCACCCGCCAGCTGTACCTACCCGCAGCGAACGGCCACAGCCACCACTGCGGGAGGAACGTCCACCGTTACCGCGCCGACCGGTATTCCGAGAAAGGCAGGGTGATGATTTATAAGCAATTTCGTCAATTCCATTCGCAATTCCGGGTTAGGACATCGTGCAGTGGTGGTCTATCGCCGCCTGCAAGACCACGCCGATGCAGAAGGCCGCTGCTGGCTTGCCATGAATACCATCGCTGCGGAACTGCATCTTTCCCGTGCGACCGTCAAACGTGCGATTGACGAGTTGTGCCGGGAGAGGTTTATTCGCAAAGAACATCGCTGGCGAGAAAACGGTAGTTTATCCTCCAATTTGTACTACCTTCTGTAAAACGTGTTGCATACTCCTTTGAATACAATTTGCCGAGGTGTATGTTTGCAGACGAATGTACGATGCCCCATGCCCATGCCGGTTCAAAGTATAAATGAGGGTAGCGATGGATTCTTTTGGTGATTTGATTGATAAAAATCTGTTCTTATGGAATTTGATCATGCGTTCCGCCAAGGGCGCAGCCTGTTTCGTTGCTGATACATGAGAGGATTCGTGGCGACCCATCCAGAAGGTACACTTTATTAAGCACATAAACGACAGAAAAAAGTATATTGCAGGATGGAAAAATTGATCAACTATTATAAGGCTGTAATAGTTGAATTTTGTTTTGCATCGAAGGCTTATTAATCGCTTTATTGATGTGCGTAAGAGCAATACAAAAATCAATGGTCATTCTCCATCCGATGGGGAAGCTTTCAAGGAGTGTGCCGTGGGTCAATGATTTGCATGTACCAAAGGAATACAAGCAAATGGGAGTTTATGGAGCGAAATGAATTTCTCCGTTTGCTGATGAAAATTACTTGCGCATCTGAAAAATATTGAGTATACTCAAAACGAAAGAAGGCGGAGGGAGGGCGATGTTATGTGGCGAAGCTTCCGCGTGCGAATACTGATGGCGATGCTGGCGATTGCGCTTGCAAGCATCGGCCTGCTGTTCGGCGTCAGTTACCGAAGTGCAGTGCGGACCTTGGAACACAATTATCTTCTTGCAAGTGTGGAAAATACTGGAACGAAAATTAACCGTTTTGATGAATATATGTCTGATCTCTATCAAGGTGCGGTGCGGGCTGGTGTAAATACGGAATTACAGGAAACTGTGACGGCATATCTTGCACTGGAACATCCTCGTACTGATGATATTATTGCGCTTTCTACTCTGTTGAAGGAGTTTTGTGGCAGTTCCGATACGATTGAAACCGTATACCTGTATCTGCCTGATAAGCATGAAATGCTCACCTCGGACGAGCTGCACCAGCGCCGAACGGGTATTTCCCCCGAGCAATACCCGTGGACACAGACAGCAGCAGGGTTCGCGCCTGTGCGGTTTTCCGATGCGATGAGCGGTTCTTCGCATGTGATGTACGGTTACGGCAAACCGCTTTTGGACAAAACGGGAAGGACGTTTGCGGTGGTTTGTACGGGCATTTCGGCGCAGACCCTGCGATATTCCATATTCCAGGATTCTGGCAGCGCGTATTATTTTTTGCTGAACGGAACCGAGAGTATTCTGGTTAATATGCAGTTAGAGGACAACAGCCCGCCGGAATTGTCGCCTAGCACGGCAGAATCCTTGTCATATGCCGATATCGTCTACAGCGCTTCCGGTGATTGGCTGTATGTCAGCGTACAGGCCCCCTTTTCTGGCCTGCGGCTGCTGCGGCTGACCGAGCGGGACACCCTGCGGGGGGAAATGGTAAGCGTCCGTGAGCAGTTTTTGCTGCTGTTGCTGCTGGTCATGCTGCTGGCGTTACTGTTGGCGTGGGTGCTGGGACGCTGGCTGTATCGCCCGATGGGGAGTCTGATGGCAGCGATGGCAAAGGTGGGGAGCGGAGACCTTTCCCCTTGCGCAGAACCGGAGCAGCCGGAAGAATTTAGCCAGCTAAGCCGCTGTTTTAATCAAATGATCATGGAAATCAACGGGCTGATTGACGACCTTGTAAACGAACGTACAGCCAAAGCAGAGGCCGAGCTGAAAGCGCTGCAATACCAGATTCAGCCGCATTTTATGTATAACACGCTCAATTCCATCAAATACGCAGCAATTTTGCAGGGCAACCCGAAAATTGGGGAACAGATCGGCGCGTTTATTGAGCTGCTGGAAGCAAGTATCAGCAAAAAGGGCGCATTGGTGACACTCACGGAGGAAATCCAGCTGCTGGAAAGTTATGTCTCCCTGCAAAGTTACCGGTATATGGACTGTTTCACGGTGGATTATGACATGACAGAGGAGACAGCGGGTTGTTACGTCCCGCGCCTGCTGCTCCAGCCGATTGTCGAAAATTCAATCCTCCACGGCATGGATGTGAAACGTGGCGACAACCGTATCCGGGTTGCGGCTCTGGTCACCGAAGGCAGCCTGTGGCTCACCGTGCAGGACAACGGCAAGGGGATGCCGCAGGAACAGCTCCAACAGATGTTGCTTGACAGTACAGACAGCCACCGGCAGTTCACCGGTATCGGCATTGCGAATATCCGGGAACGGCTGCGGCTCTATTATGGCACGCAGGCAGATTTTCACGTATACAGCCGGTTGGGGGAAGGAACAAAATTTGTGCTGCGCCTGCCCGCGTCCTATGAAGAGGAGGAATACAGCCGATGAAACGGAAATGGTTTTTTGCCCTTCTTCTGGCGCTGCTGCTCGGCGGCTGCAATGCCGATTTGCGCGGGGAAGAAAACGCGGCTTATACCTTTGGAGTAGTGCTGAAAACGATGGATTCGGAGCACTGGATGGAAATCCGCGCCGGGATGGAAAACGCCGCAAGCGAGCGCGGCATCCGGATTGTTTTGCAGTACCCAAGCAACGAGCTGGCAGCCGAGGAACAGAAAACCATCCTGCGGGACATGCTGGCAGAGCCAATTGACGCGCTTCTGTTCTCGCCCTGTGATTCGGGGGACACGGCGTGGATTGTCTCGGAAGCGGAGCCGCACGGCCTGCCGCTGTTTACGATTGATACCGGCACTTTGGACAGCAAGCTGCCCTATATCGGGTCGGACAACCGCGGAATCGGGCGCATGGCATATGAATATCTGCTGGAAACGGTCGGCGAAGGCGGGAGAATCGGCATTATTACCGGCACTTCCCGTCAGGACTCGCTGAGCAACCGGGTCTCCGGGTTCCGCTTTTTCTGCATGCGTGACAGGCGGATGGAGATCGTTTGCCTGGATACCGACTGCAATAACTATACAGGGGCGTACCGCGCCGCCCGCCACCAGATCAAGGAAGAAAATGTCTCCGCAATTTTCTGTACGAGCGGGGTGATCGGCATGGGCGCGGTCACGGCGCGGGAGGAACTCGGGCGGAATGATGTCCGGCTGATTGCCGTGGATACGCAAAGCGATGTGCTGAACGCGGTGCGGGAGGGACGGCTCGACGCGCTGATTACCCAATCAGGCTATTCCATCGGCTATCAGGCGGTTGCGGATGCTTATGCCAGCCTGAACGGCGAAACCACACCGCAGGAGCATTATATCCCGAATACACTTTTGACGGCTGAAACGGTTGGCGCGTTTTTGGAGGAACGGTATGAAGAAAGTATTGCTCGTTGATGACGATGCGCTGGTGCGGATGTTTCTGCGGCAGATCATCCCTTGGGAATCGGAGGGCTTCACGGTGGCTGGGGACGCGCGGGACGGGGAGGAAGCGCTGGCGCTGGCCAAGCAAGCCATGCCAGACCTGGTGATTTCCGACGTGAGCATGCCGACGCTGGACGGGGTCGAGCTGGTGCGGCAGCTGCGCGGTTCCGGCTTTCGGGGTGGCATTATCATGCTCAGCTGCCATGATGATTTCGAGTATGTCAAAAACGCGATGCAGCTGGGCGCGGACGAATACCTGCTGAAAAATCATCTCAGCTCGGACGCTCTCCGTGCGGCGCTGCAAACGGTTGCTGAAAAGCGCGGCTCCGTGCAGGCTCCCCCAACGCTTGAAAAACTGGCGCAGAAGGGTAGGCGCGCGCTCCAGCAGGAAATGGTTGAGCGCCTGCTTTCCGGGGACACTGCCGGGGAGGAACAACCGCTTTTGCGGGAAGCCGGGTTCAGCGGTCGGTACGCGGTCTGCACGGCGGTGCTGCTGCGCGTCCCGTCGGAAGCGAACTGGCAAAACGCCTTTGAGCTATGCTGCCAAATCGTGTCCGCCGGGGATTTAACCGATGTGGAAGCGGTACAGGTCGGGCGGCGCGGCTGTGCGTTTCTGCTCGACCTGACCGGACAGCCTTCAGAGATGGCGCGGCTCGAGCGGGCGCGTTCGCTTGCGGCCAGGGTAGAGCTGGGGCTGAAAAGCTACTTACAGCTGGAAACGGCGATAGGGGGCAGCCGCCCATGCAGCGGGGCGCGCGCGGTTTCGGAAGCGCTGCGGCAGGCGGGTGACGCGCTTGTATTGGAATTTTACGGGCCGGGTACAGATTGGTTCGGCGATTCGGAATCGCAACTGACAGATACAGTCCCGGAAGAGGCAGATCGGTTCCTCGAAACGCTGCCAGTGCTGCTCACCGGGGATACCATTACGCTGGAAGTCGCGTTTGCTGGGACGCTGGCGGCATTCGCCAAGGCGCGTACATCCCCCGGCGCGGTCCTCCGCTGGCTGCAAAGCTGCGATGCGAAAGCGGGCATTTCCCGCTCACCGAAAAAATACGCTTCCCTAACCGCGCTGGCGGATTATCAATCCTGCGCAGAGGAGTTC
>CANPPM010000090.1 GCA_947575935.1 uncultured Butyricicoccus sp.
ACATAGACCTCAGAGCCATGCGCGCTGTGCGCAGTGGATCCGTTATGATGAATGCTGAGAACAAGATCCAATTCGCCCTGCTCGCAAATCCGGCGGACATATTCTTTGCGTTCGCTCCCCTTTAAGGTCTCGGAAGTGCTGGTACGGCTCATTATCACACGGACCCCATCCGCCTCCAACATTTCCTTCAAATAATTGGCAACTGCCAAATTCGTGGTATTTTCATTCTGATTGGTTTCGGGATGAAAAGAGCCAGGGTCGGTACCACCATGTCCGGGATCGAGCAAAATGGTCAACACACCGTCGATTTTTGGCCCAATCCATGGATAAACTGGCTCAACAGGCTCCTCTGGAATTTGCTCCTCTGCGCCGCCTGAGGCTCCAACATCCTCCGGCGAAAGCACCGAACCATCCGTAAACCCATCCGCCCCTTCCTCCGATGCCTCAGGCTGCACTGTCAGCGGCGGCAAATCCATATCCGTCCGGCTGTCGATCACCACGGTAGCGGTATCGTTATCCCAATCAACACCAAAACCAATAATGGGCCCGACATCACGGATCCGATAATAATTATTATTATTAATGTTATAGCCAGTCATCTGTACAACTTGGCCGTCTAAACGCACCTCGCTATAGGAGGGGACGAATTTATAAATTTCGACATCACCTGCAGGAGACATTTCACCGCCCGCAACCGTATAATCCCTACCAGACAGCATGCTGATACACTGGTGCTCATCATCCCATACAACATCAAAGGCAGTATTTTTTCCGGTCAGCAAAAGCGCCAAATCCCGCAGCTTGTAATAATTCTCCTGATTGATACAATACCCCTCCGGCGCGACCAAAAAACTATCAACCGCGACACGAGAGGTAGACTGTGAAACGCCCAGTCCCCGGGTTTCCTCCGATAGGACTGCGTCTGCAGAAACGGCCGCCAGGACCGGCGCCGCAGACAGGCTGGCAGGGCCGGCTGCTTTTGCAGAAGCACTGAACAGCGCCAGCACAGCCAATCCCGCGCAAAGGGTATGTTTTTGCATGTTTTTTCCTCAGTTCTTAAACGAAGGGAGCTCTTGTTTTTAGTATACCATTAAAGGTTGCTAAAAGCAAGAGAAATCACAAAATCTCCGCAGAGTTGTAATAATTTTGTTACATTTTCTCCCAGAAACACCTGCATTTCTATGGGGAATTAACACCGGTAAAGAGCTGCGCTGGGGCCACCGCCGGCTTGCTGTACCGGCTGGAGGGAGCATGTACCATGCTTAGCCGCCTGCCTTCAGCCGCATGCGCCGTTAGAAAATCACAAGCTTTTCTCAAGAATCCCTCAAGCGCCTTTCAGGGAAAAAAGCAAACTCTAAGCGCTTCCATTTGCTATGATCATCATACGGCAAAAAGCCGTGCGACCAAACAGCAGCCGGCAGCAGCACGGAAATGCTCCTGCGGTCCTGCCCAAAAATTTTCTTGGAGGCGCATGGAAATGCAAAGAAAAAAAATCTTGATCTTATTCGGCGGTTGCTCCAGCGAACACGAAGTCTCACTGCAGTCGGCATATTCCGTCCTTTCCCAGCTGGACGCCACCCGTTTTGAAGCAGTCCCCGTCGGCATAACGCGTACTGGGAAATGGCTGTATCTTATGGATGGCTGGCAGGCTGTGCAAGACGGCAGCTGGCAGATCTACGGCATCCCCTGTACACTGGATCTTTCTCGAGACAGCCGCAGCCTTCTTCTGCTCGACAGAACTGCCCGGCGAATCTCACTTGATGCTGCCTTTCCCATCCTGCACGGCCGAAACGGCGAGGACGGCACCGTACAAGGCGTGTGCGAACTAGCCGGCCTTCCTCTCGTTGGCTGCGGGACGCTTGCCAGCGCACTTTGCATGGATAAAGCGCGCGCGCACTGCCTTGCAGCCGCTGCCGGGATCCGAGTCCCCAAAGGCCGCCGCTTTACAGACGCAGATCATCCCAACCAAATTGCAGCATATGCGGACGAGCTTGGCTATCCACTGTTTGTCAAGCCGCTGCGGGCAGGCTCTTCCCTTGGCGTTACCCGCGTCGGGGATCCAGCGCATTTGCAGAATGCGCTGGATAAAGCCCTTCGGCAGGATACGGCGTTTCTGGTGGAAGAGGCTATTCCCGGCTTTGAGGTGGGATGCGCCGTTTTAGGCAATGACACCCTGACCACCGGCGCAATCGACGAAATTGAGCTGTTTGGCGGCTTCTTCAACTACGAGGAAAAATATACCCTGAAAAGTGCACGGATTTACTGTCCTGCGCGAATCCCGAACCCAATAGCAGCCGCCGTACAGACCGCCGCAAAAACCATTTACCATGCCCTTGGCTGCCGCGGCATGGCGCGTGTCGATCTCTTTCTGACGCCGGAAAACGAAATCGTTTTCAATGAAGTGAACACCATACCCGGGTTTACCGCACACAGCCGTTATCCCACCATGATGTACAAAATCGGTCTCTCCTTCAGTGAGTTGTTGACCCAGCTGATCGAACTGGGGGTGCAGCCATGAAGACGGTCATTCTGCATCACAGCCTGCTGTATCAGGGTCCGCTGATCCTGGTAAACCGGATGCACGCGCTCCGTTCATCTGATCTGAACGGCCTGACACCATTCGATCCGGACCATCCAGAAATCCTGCTGGAACGTCAGGCAGGCCGGCTGCTATCCGCCTGCCTCACCAAAATCCAAAGCGGCAGATCCATCGTACCAGTCTCCGGCTGGCGCAGCCGCGCTGAACAGCAGCGGCTTTGGGAAGATACAATGCGCGAAAACGGCGAAACCTTTACCCGGCAATATGTCGCCCTGCCCGGCTGCAGTGAACACGAGACCGGTTTTGCCATTGACCTTGGCAAAGCCTCCCCCAATCTTGATTTCATCCGTCCAAATTTTCCCTACGACGGTCTCTGTCAAACATTTCGGAAAACCGCCCTTCGGTATGGCTTTGTCGAACGCTATCCCAAAGAAAAAGAATCGGTGACCGGCATTTCGCACGAGCCGTGGCATTTCCGCTATGTTGGCGCCCCGCACGCGCAGCTGATGCGTGAAAACGGACTCTGTCTCGAAGAATATACCGAATTTGTAAAACAGCGGATGCACCGCTGTCCGCTCGGAAACGGGCGCGCGGCCCGCGTGTTTTATCTTCCCTGCACCGGAGAACACACCGCGTGTCAGCTTCCGGACGGCTGCTGCCAAATCTCTGGAAACAATGTCGACGGCTTTGTCGTTACGGTATGGGAGGCAGACGCATGAACCGACGTTATCCTGTGCTCGATTCATTCCGCCTGGCTGCTGCAGCACTCGTAGTGGCCATCCACACTTCCCCGCTGTCCAGCTTCTGTATGCCCTGCGATTTCTGGCTGACCCGAATCCTCGCGCGAACGGCAGTCCCTTTCTTCCTGATGGTCAGCGGTCACTTTCTGGCAGAAAAAGAGTGGCTTAACACCCTGCGTTATCTCAAAAAAACTTTACTCCTGTATGCAGCTTCTATCCTGCTCTATCTGCCAGTCAACCTATATCAGGGAATCCGCGCCTGGCCTGACTGGCTGCGCCGTTTACTGGCTGACGGTACACTGTACCATCTGTGGTATTTCCCGGCATTGATTTTGGGCGTACTGCTTACGCGAGCACTAACCCGGTTTGGACTGCCTGCCGCGCTGATAACGGCAGGCATGCTTTATCTGATTGGGCTAAGCGGGGACAGCTGGTATGGATTTGCCACACGGATACCTTTGCTTGATACGTTCTATCACGCTGTATTTTCGATCTGGAGTTACACAAGGAACGGGCTGTTCTATGTACCAATCTTTCTTTTACTGGGCGCCGCATGCTTCCGACTGCCGCATAAAACCGCCGCAGCCGGCGCTCTGCTCGCCCTGCTGGCCATGAGTGCAGAAGGATTCTGGCTGCAGGCACAGGGCGTACAACGACACGACAGTATGTATCTGTTCCTCCCACCGCTGATGATCTGCCTGTTTTCGCTGCTGATAGAAGCAAACCATGGCGAGCGTCGACAATTCCGTTCATTGGCCCTGCTGATTTATGTAATCCATCCCCTGATCATTCTGCTGGTACGCGGCGCGGCCAAACGGACCGGGTTAGAAGCCCTTTTCGTAGAAAATAGTTTGCTGCATTTTGCCGCAGTTCTATCGGTCAGCGGGGCGTGCGCATGCATACTCCATTTTCTGTTCCCTCAAAAACCACGGGCAGATGCGCGCGCGTGGAGGGAGCTTGACCTTTCTGCGCTGTGCCACAATGCGCATACGCTGCAGCAAAGCCTGCCTGCAGGATGCGAACTGATGGGAGTGGTCAAGGCTGACGCTTACGGGCACGGAGCCATTCCAGTCGCACGGGCCCTGCAGCGCGCCGGCGTACACGCCTTTGCGGTCGCCTGTCTTACCGAAGGCATCACGCTGCGCAGAGCGGGTATCCGGGGGGAAATCCTGATTCTTGGCTATACCCCACCCAGTGAAGCTACTTTGCTGCGACGCTGGCAGCTGACCCAAATGGTCGTCGACGCAGCGCATGGAGATGCGCTTGCCACCGCTGGAGGACCGGTGCGAATCCATCTGGGACTCGACACAGGCATGCACCGGCTCGGGATCCCGGCAAATGACCTTGAAACAATTGCCGCGCTTTATCATCGCAGAAATCTTCACATCAAGGGCGTTTTTTCTCATCTCTGTGTAGCGGACAGCCTGGCAGATCCTGATGTTGCCTATACGCAGGCGCAGCTGTCTCGTTTTTATCAGACCGTTTCCTGGATGCAGTCGCACGGATATCCTCCAGGAAAAGTACACATACAAGCCAGCTATGGCGTGCTCAATTTCCCCGAACAGGCATGCGATTACGCAAGGGTTGGCATTGCGCTATATGGCGTACGCAGCAACGCCTCTCCCGTACGGCGGCCGCTTGATCTGCACCCAGTGCTATCTCTGCGGGCTCGCGTCACCTCAGTCCGCACGCTTGCCATTGGAGAATTTGCCGGATATGACCGTGCGTTTCAGGCTGAGCGTATCACCCGGATCGCAGCCATTTCGATCGGCTATGCCGACGGCCTGCCGCGTCACCTCCCACAGCAGGGCGGCTGCATCCTCATCCGCGGACAAAAATGCGCGCTGATCGGTCGCCTATGCATGGACCAGGCATTGGCCGACGTAACCGGCGTCCCCGGGGCCACAGCTGGTGACATCGCTACCTTCATCGGTAGTGACGGCGCTGAAATACTGCGTGCCGAAACAGTGGCGGCACAATGCGGCACGATTTCCAACGAGCTGCTCGCCCGGCTGGGCGCACGGCTGCCAACTGTCACCCGCTAATCCCGCCGGCCCCATTTCCTCTTTTACTCCAAAACCCCCGGCACTGGCTGGGGGGGTGGCTGTTAACAAGCAAGAAACTCTGCAATCTGCTCGTTCCGAAACACTTTTTAAAGACAAAAAGCGAAGGATTGCATATTCTCCCAGAACAAACGCACCGCCGCTTCCAGTCGATACCAATTCACAGGCCTTTCGTACTCTGTTAAACGGAGCAGACCATTCCTCCCGGCGCCGCACACACTTTCCTGTCAATCTGGAAGTTTCCCTCCATCTGCGATTTCTGCGAAATCCCTTGCCCTTCGATCTGCCGGATGATATACTGTATGTTATCCGTAAAAGAAAGGAGGCGCGCCCTCGATGCAGGAAAGTGGAATTTTGGAACTAGGGCGGAGCACCCCACATTTTGACGATCACCGATTATACAGCTGCGGCGTTGTCCTGCATGAACCGCTGCGCAGCAGCACCGCTGGCGGCCCGGACTATAGGCTTTATTTCATCTCTGAAGGCCGCGGCAGCTTGGAAGCCGATGGCGCTGTACATCATCTTGCACGGGGGGAGGGGCTGCTGATTCCACCTGGCCAAGCTTTGGCGTTTCATATGGATACGCAAGATCCTTGGCTGCTCTTTTGGGTGGGTTTTTGCGGTTCAAAGGCGCAGGATTGCCTGCATTTGTCCGGTTTGGGGAACGGTCCCGCATTCCGCTTTACGGGCGGCGACGAATTGCTTTCCCTCGTTCGGGAGATGTTGGACTGTGACGCGCCGGGGGCCGAAAATGAGCTGCTGCTGCAATCGCTGCTGTTCCGATTTTTATCCTGTCTGTCCCGCGCTCTGGTTTCAGGCTCAGACGGCGAAAAGGGCGGGCGGGACAACACCTATGTGCAGAAAGCTATTGCGTATATCCACAGCAGCTATGCGACCGGGATCACCGTCAGCGATGTTGCACACCATGTCTCGCTCAATCGAAGCTATCTGTTCACACTGTTTCAGAGGGTGCTGGAGGTTTCACCACAGGATTATCTAACCTGGTACCGAATGTCCCGCGCAAAGGAACGGCTGGTACAAAGCGACGATACCGTTGCCAGCATCGCCCGCAGCTGCGGCTATGCTGACCCGCAGGTATTCTCGCGCGCTTTTAAGCAGCAGGTCGGCATGACACCGGTCAGTTACCGCCGTGCCGAACGGGCAAACACACAGTATCCGTCGGAAAGCGGCCCGAAATAAACGCCTTTGATCGCCGCTGCATCGCCATTCTTCGGCAGTGTATAAACCGGCAATTCATAAAAATACTCTGCATCCGTTTCTCCAGCATTTTCGACCTGAAAAACCGTCCGCCTGCAAATACACAGACGGACGGTTTTTGATTGCACAAATCACTTGTCCCTTCGCCCCTCCAGGGCTCTTCGAGCCGAATCCCGAAAAGGGCGCCGGGCAGCCCTCCCGTGCTTCCAGTCGCCGTTTTCCCGGTGCGGAACCACACCTCACCATAATTCTTCGAGCAGCGATGTCCCAATCGTGCCTTCCGGCATTTCTACACCGAAGTTTTCAGCAATGGTAGCCCCAATTACGGCAAAGGTTTCGCGCTCTTCAATCTCCCCGCCGTTTTGCATGGACGGAGAATATGCCAAAAGCGGCGTCCTCTCCCGCGTATGATCTGTCCCAGTATAGGTCGGGTCGTTGCCATGATCCGCCGTAATAATCAGCAGATCATCCCTGCGAAGGATCGAAAGAAGAATCCCAAGCTTTTCATCGAACCGCTCCAGCTCCCCTGCATATCCGCCCGGATTCCTCCTATGCCCCCACAAAGCATCAAAATCGACCAAATTGACAAAGCACAGGCCGTGGAAATCCCGCTTTGCAACCTCAATGGTTTGTTCCATCCCGTGAACAGAGCTTTTGGATTGATAGGCTTCCGTAATCCCTTCACCATCGAAAATATCCCGGATTTTCCCGATTGAAATTACATCTAATCCTTTTGCACGCAGCGCATCCAGAGCTGTTTTGCCAAAAGGCTTCAGCGCATAGTCATGCCGGTTGCTGGTGCGCCGGAATTCGCCCTTCCGCCGCCCCACATAGGGTCTGGCAATCACACGTCCCACCCGCCATTCCTCTTGCATGGTGATCTCCCTGGCAATCTCGCAGCATCGGTACAGCTCCTCCAGCCCAAACGTTTCCTCATTGCCGCAAATCTGCAGTACCGAATCCGCGGAAGTATAAACGATCATATGCCCTGTCGCAATTTCCTCTTCGGCAAGTTCTTCCAGGATTTCTGTCCCACTTGCGCTCCGGTTGCCAATCACTTTTCTACCGGTCCGCCGTTCCAGTTCGGCAATCAGCTCCGGCGGAAAGCCGGTCTCCGTAAAGGTCTGGAATGGAGTTTTCACTTCCAGCCCCATCATTTCCCAATGACCGGTCATGGTATCCTTCCCGCGGCTCTTTTCCAGGAGCGTACCGTAATACCCACGGGAAACCGCCGCCGGTTTCACCTGCTTGAGAGGGGTAAGGTTCGCTATGCCCAATCTTTGTAGATTTGGAATAGAAAACGTATCCACCGATTCCGAAATATGTCCAAGGGTATTGACGCCAATATCACCAAACTCCGGGGAATCCTCCATAGCCCCTACCCCCAAAGAATCCACAACAATCACAAAAACACGTTTATATTTTTCCATGGCCCGCCGCTCCTTTCCGCCAGCTTTCATGCACGACATCTCATAAAGATTCGGGTTTGCTCCTGCCGTTTTCCGGATTGCCGAACTGGAAAAGCGTTCCCCGATCATCCACATGCAGCCCAGTTTCCCGCAGGTTATGCTTCCAACGCAACGTATTCCTTTGATCCTGCTTATAGTATAAACCGAACCAAACCATTTGCCAAGTGCTTTTGAGCCCTTTTATACGTTTCTGCCCGCGGATGACCGTTCATCAGAACGTTTCCTTTTCGCAGATAAACAACAGCCGGCAGGAATGGGAGCCCCCTTCCTGCCGGTTCACGGCCCTTTTTCACTTTCTCATGCTCACACAATGCAATAGATGAAAAAATACGGAACTGCACGCTCCTTCTTTCAGGGCAATTAAAAACCGGTCCTATAACACGCCGCTGGCCAGCCGTTCTCGCGCATCCAGCAGGCTGGCACAGACGGCGGCACAGTCCCGCTGCAGATCGGGCGTCGGCGGAGTCAGATCGGGTATCATCACGGTTTTACAGCCCGCTGCTATCCCAGCGCGGACCCCGTTGATGCCATCTTCAAATACGTAGCAATCCTTTGGGGCAAAGCCAAGCATCTCAGCCGCTTTCTGGAAAATGTCGGGCTCCGGTTTGCCATGCTCAACCTGCTGGCCGCTGAGTACTACATCAAAATAAGGCTCCATCTCGGCCTTTCGCAGATTCTGAAGGATCATTTCCCGTGGGCTGCTGCTGGCTACCGCCAGCCTGACACCGTATCCCTGCAGAAACTGCAGGATTTCCAAAGCACCTGGCTTGACCGGCAGTTCAAACGCTGCACGCTCTGCAACCCATGCAATGCCGCCCTCCCAGAACGCCTGCGCGTCTACGTCTGGGTAATGTGCCCGGATCACCGCTAGTGCATGTGCGCCGCTGGTACCGCAGATCGCACCGGGAAAGCCGGGCGCAGGGATCTGTCCAAAGCGCTCCGCCATTTTTATCCAGCTTTCCTGATACAGCCGCTCGGTGTCAAACAGCAGGCCGTCCATGTCAAAAATTGCCGCCTTCTTCATAACTTCTTCCTTCTCTTATCCAAAAGCACCCGGCTGCCGAAATGGTCGAGCGCCAGCCTTGCCGCACCTGCCGCGCAGGCGCGCTCCCTGCAACTGCAGGGATAGATATAATCGATGTCCCGCGCAAACCGGTCGTAACACGCGGCCTTTGCACGCAGCGTGGGAAGTGACGGCCCGATTACGGCGCCAACTTCACCGCCAACAATTAAATCCAAATTATACAGCATGCGCAGGTTGGTCAGCAGGATCGCCAAATGCTCCAAGTAAGCATCCCACCGCGCCTGTTCGCCGTCCGTATGCGGACGCACCAGAAAGGCGTCCAACGGCTCGTCTGTCAATCTCCGCGGAGATAGATATGCATCTGCACAGCCGCGCTTTCCACAATAGCACTGCCTTCCGCCCGGAAACAATAAAACGTGGCCAACCTCCCCCGCCTGAAAGGTGTTTCCGGCCAGCAGCCGCCCATTTAGCATCACCGCACCGCCGACTGTTTCATTGAGCGACACATAAAAATAACTGTCCTCTGCCGTACGCTGTTCGGCACGGCAAGCGCAGTTCGCGTCATTTTCAAAAATCACCGGGAAAGAGACGCATCGCTGAAACCGTTCCAACCCCATATGGGCAAGCCCGAAAATGTGTGAGCTGACCATGCCGGGACCATCGAACGTTCCTGGAAACGAAACCCCTCCC
>CANPPM010000091.1 GCA_947575935.1 uncultured Butyricicoccus sp.
TGCCGCGGGATTTGACGGTATATGGGCGGCAAAAGGGACGCTGTCCGGGGAGAGAGCATGTTCAAATCCTCCTTCATACAACAGCCGGAAGACTGCGGCGGTTCGGCTGGTCAGGCGTTTTGGAGCATGTTCAAATTTCCGTTGACAAGCGGGCCGCTGCTGTGTTAAAATAAAATAAGAATTGATCTGTATAGCCGTTTGGGAAATGCCGGATGGCGAGGAATCAGCTGCCGGACGAGAGGGAATGCCGCATCCGGGCAGAGCAGGCGGCTTTTGAACAGGTCTGAAGGAAAGCAGCCGCCCGGCTGTGAACAAACGCGGAAGGACGTGTGTTGAAATGAAGTTAACGAGCAAGCTTGCGGTATTCGGCGGGATCCTTGCGGGCGCGGGCGCGGTGGCGCTGGCTCTGCTGAAGCGCAAGCAGAATGAGGAGATTTATCATGAGGCCGAGATCAAGGCGATGGATGAGCTCGACCAGATGATGGATCAGGCGGATGAGTGCGAGGGCTGCACCTGCGCGGAGGAGTGTGCGGAGCTGCAGGAGGAACCGCCTGTCGCTGCGGAGGAGCCGTCTGATGGGGCTTCGGAAGAAAAGCCGGCGGATAGCCCGGAGGCATGATCCGTTAATTCCCGATAAAAATATGGAAGGCGGGGCGCGGCTCTGCCTTTCTTTTTTGCGTATTTTTGTGTGTTGCGAAAGGGGTTTGACCGTGATAGAATACGAGGGACGGGTGTTTCGTCCGCCGTCTGAGGCTTACAGCCTGATCGTGCAGGTGACGATTGGCTGCAGCCATAATGCGTGTACTTTCTGTGATATGTATCGTGAGAAACGGTTCCGGGTACGCAGACTGGAAGAGGTGCAGGCAGATTTTGAGCTTGCCCGTGCACAATACCGCCGGGTTGACCGCATTTTTCTTGCCGATGGTGATGCGCTGATGTGCCGTGCGGCGCATCTGGCTGAACTGCTGCGGTATCTTCGCAAGCGGTTTCCGGAGTGTGAGCGGGTTGCGAGCTATGGGTCGCCGAAGTCCATTCTGACCAAGACGCAGGATGAGCTGGACGAGCTGCACCGGCTTGGGCTTGAAATGGTATATTTGGGGCTGGAGTCGGGCTCAGATGAGGTGCTGCGCCGGGTGAACAAGGGGGAAACTGCCGCCGAGATCGTGCGCGCGGGACAGATGGTCCGTGCTGCCGGAATGAAGCTGTCCGTCACTGCGATTGCGGGGCTGGGCTCTGCCGAGCTGTCTGAGGAACATGCGGTGCAGACGGCCCGCGCGCTGTCCGAGATGCGGCCGGAGTATATCGGACTGCTGACACTGCTGTTTGAGCTGCCTACGCCGCTGATGCGCGATTGGCAGGAGGGGCGGTTCTATCTGATGAATCCGGTGGAGATTGCGGCGGAGACCTTGGTTTTGTTGGAGAATATTGACTCGGAAGGGAGTATTTTCCGTGCAAATCATGCGTCCAATTATGTGAACCTTGCGGGCACGCTTAACCGGGACCGGGAGGCGATGTGCAGCCGCCTGCGAGCGGCGCTGGACGGAAAGGTCCGCTTCCGGAACGAAGCGTTCCGCGCCCGGTAAGCGTTCTGGAATGTTGCACGTATCTTCCAGGATTCCGCATGCATTATTTGGTGTGCCGGGCTGAAAAAATCCCTTTACTCCGGACAGCCGCTGTGATATAATAGCCACAGACGGAAATAAAATAGGCCGCTCGGGACAGTTTTTCTTCGTCTGGCAACAGAGCGGGCCTTATATGAATAAGAATTGCTTTTGGCACGCCTTTGATAGGGTGCGCCGCGGCATGTATTGGAGGATATTGAATGGATTCCCTTTCTCATACCCGCGTTGCAAAGCTTCTGCTCGCATATGTGCAGGAAAACTGCGGCGTGGCCTTTGACGAGGCGGGCTTTTTTTACGGCAATTTGAAGCCCGATTTGACCGGTACTTATCTGACCAAGCGCCATTATCCGTCGGTGATGTACGGCGAAGTGATGGGCAAGCTGCAGAGCTTTCTTGAAAAGTACTCCATTGGCGATGTCAACGGGTACGAGCTTTCGGTGGATCTGGGGGAGATTTGCCATTATGTGACCGATTTCTTCTGTTATCCGCACAATGATGATATTTATGACCGTAATCTGTTGATGCATTATATTTATGAAAAGCGGATTTTTGTCAGGCTCCGTCATGGGCTGACGGTGGAGCGGTTTGATAGCTGGGCCGGTCCTATTGTACCCGCCCGTTCCTTCGAGGCGCTGGAGCGCCGGATCGCGGGCCTACATCACCGCTATAAATATTATACTGTGCATCACTGTATTGAGAATGATTTGGAGTACATTACGCAGGCGGTAGCGACCCTGCTGCTGTCGGTGGTTCAGATTGCCTATGTCGGGGAGACCGTCGCGATGCCTGCGATGGCCTGATACCCGGCGAAAACCGACAGATTTTCTTTGGGGCGGCTGCCCTGTTGGGCCCGCGGCGTGTTGACGCCTGCGGGCCTTTTTCTGTAGCCTGTGCGCAGCCAAATTTCCCCTTGCTATTTTGCGGAAAAAAGGCTACAATAGAAGTATCAGAAAAAGGGAGGATGAGGAAATTGGCCTTCTCCGGCTTCCGGCCCGAGGGCCTGGATTTGCTGATTGAAAATCGCCTGATGAACAGTAAGCCCTACTATGAGGCGCATAAGGATGCGCTGAAGCGCCTGGTGCAGCAGCCTATGGTGGATCTGATTGCCGAGATGAGCGACGCTATGCGTGAGATCGACCCGCTGTTCGTGCTTGTGCCGTCCCGGATGATCTCGCGCGTGCGCAGAGATACCCGCTACACCCGGGACAAGACCCTTTACCGCGACCATGTCTGGTGTACCTTTGGCAGGCCGAAGGGGGAGCGCGATTCTCGTCCCTGTTATTATTTTGAGATCCTGCCGGATAGCTGGGGGTATGGGGCGGGCTACTATAAGGCTACCCCGGGCGAGCTTGCCGTGCTGCGGGAGTTTGTGCTGCGGGAGGACCGGCGGTTCCTTTCGGCGTTTGCGGCGGTACGGGATTTGCCGGAGTTTTCCCTGTATGGGGAGGAATTTAAACGGCCCAAATGCCCGGACGCCAGGGCGGAATACCAGCCTTGGCTGAATAAAAAAAATATCGGGCTGTCTTACAGCTGCAGTGATTTCCAGCCGTTGTTTTCCGGCACTTTTGTTGAGAGAATGTTGCAGGATCTGCGTGCGGTCGCGCCGTTTTATCATTTTTTGTGTGCGGTCCATGAGGCGGCGGAAGGCGGGGCGGTACGATGAAATACGCTGCGCTTGATTTTGAGGTTGGGAATGCCAACCTGATCAGTGCATGTTCGGTTGGCCTGTCGGTTTTTGAGGATTTTCATTGCATTCGCCGTTTGGGCTGCCTGATCCATCCGCCGTCTGCGGCCGGGCCTTTCCACTGGGGCAATGTTCGTGTCCACGGCATCCGCCGTAGGGATGTGGCGGATGCTCCGCGGTTTGACGCGCTTTGGGGTGAACTGCGGGACAGTCTGGAGGGCAGTGTGGTTGTGTGCCACAACGCCGCGTTCGATACCGCTGTGCTGTGCGCATGCTTGGATTATTTTGGGCTGCCGTATCCGGACTGCCGCTATCTGTGCACAGTCAAAGTGGCGCAGGCAGTCTGGCCGGAAATGGAGAACCATCGTTTGAATACGCTTGCGCAGTCGCTTGGCATTCAGCTGGCGCATCATGAAGCTGGGAGCGATGCGCACGCCGCCGGGCTGCTTCTTTTGGAGGCGCTTCGGGCGACCGGCTGTGCAGACGCAGAGGAATTGTCCTGCAGGCTGGGCCTGCAGTTGGGCGTGCTGGGTGGGGCCCCGTGCAAGACGGCACAGGAGCTCCGCCGGGGGGCGCAGCGCCGGCGCTGCCGCCGCAGCGGGAAGCCGGCGCATACCGTATCTACCGAATCATCCGGAAAAGGAGAACATTATGATGAAAGAGTATTTGAGCGTCCTGCAGAGCATTGACCGCGATGCGCTGAAGGCCAAAGCCGAGGTTGCACGCAGCCTGGCCGGGGAGTATGCGCAGCAGGCGAAGGCTGCGGCTGGCGTGTATGCGCAGGAGGCGCGGACTTGGGCCGGAGAGGCCATGCGCAGCCCGCGTGCTGAGGCGCTGGCGGCGTCGGCAAAAACACTTGCGCAAGATGTCCGTGGGGATGTCGTCGACTTCTGTGCATTTACGACCCAGAGAGTCAGGGGTTTTTCGCCGTTTGACTTTGCGGTGTTTAAGCTGCTGATGATTTCTTTTGGCTTGTGGCTGGGCGCGTGGCTTGCCGCACGGTTTAGCAGGCTGACCGAAAAGCTTCGCCCGGTCTTCCTTGCGGCCTTTTTCTGCGGCTTTACCTATATTGCCTACCGGATCTTTTTTGACGAGCGCGAATGACTGCATGCGTCCGGCCTGCCGGACTGACCTTATGGAGCCTGTATGAAACATAAAAACGACTTTTTTCTCTGGGGGCTGACCGCTCTCTGTGTGATCTCGGCCAGCCTGCTGCTGGGCTTTACACTGTATAATTTCCGCGCGCTGATGAGTGCGGGGCGCACGCTGGTGCGTATTCTGATGCCCTTTATTTGGGGGTTCGCGATTGCTTATTTACTGCTGCCGATTTTTAACTTTAATATCCGTTGGATGGAGCCGCGTCTGCTGGCGCATGCTAAAAACCGGACCAAGGCGAGGGGAAGTATTCGGCTGGCTGCCAGCATCCTGACCGTTGTGGAGAGCGGGCTGGTAGTTGGGGGGCTGCTTTCGATGGTGGTGCCGCAGCTGTTGGTTAGCGTCTACAGCGTGGTCGAACAGATGCAGAAGATGCAGAGCTACAGCAGCCAGCTGCAGCAGATTATTAATGACCTGCTGCGTTCCAATCCGATTTTGGAGCATAATTTTTTGCAGGCGTATGAGGGGGCCCTCAGCCAGCTGAGCGATTTTGTCAGCGGCTTTGTGCTGCCGCAGATGGTTTCCATTGTCAGCGGCTTTATGTCGACGGTCACGGCGGTCAAGGATTTTCTGATCGGCATGATCATCGTGATTTATGTACTGTGCAGCAAGGAGCTGTTTTGTGCGCAGGCAAAAAAAATCACTTATTCACTCCTCCCGGTCAAAAAGGCCAATGTGGTGATTGATAATCTGCGGTTTACCCATCGGGTCTTTGGCGGCTTTATCTCTGGCAAGCTGCTGGATTCCCTGATTATTGGCATTATATGTTTTGTGGCGATGAGCATGCTGAAACTGCCCTATCCGATGCTGATTGCAGTGATTATCGGCGTGACCAATATCATTCCGTTTTTTGGGCCGTTTATTGGGGCGGTGCCTTCGGCGCTGCTGGTGCTGATGGCCGATTTCCAGCAGCCGGTTCGCTGTGTATATTTTATTATCTTCATCTTGATTTTGCAGCAGTTTGACGGCAATATTCTGGGACCGAAAATCCTTGGCGATTCGACGGGGCTGTCGGCTTTTTGGGTGATGTTTGCGATTCTGGTATTCGGCGGCGTGTTCGGTTTTATCGGCATGCTGGTCGGCGTGCCGCTGTTTGCGGTATTTTATGCGCTGGTATCCGGACTGATTAATCGTTCGCTTCGTGCCAAACGCCTTTCGGAAAATACCAGTGACTATTTCGGACTGGGTGAGATTGATCCGTTGACGTTGGAGCACAAGCCGATCCCGGGGATGCACCGGACAGACGGCGCGGAGGAGCAGGTGAAAAAACAGCAAAATCGTGAAAAAAGCCGGTGAGCATTGCTCACCGGCCTTTTTGTTGTGAGAAAATCTGTCTGCAGGAATTGGGCGTCCGCAGATCAGACGAGCGCTGCCGTGATGATTGCCATTTTATAGACCTCTTCAGCATTACAGCCGCGGGAGAGATCGTTGATTGGCGCGTTCAGCCCTTGGAGAATGGGGCCGTAGGCTTCGTAGCCGCCCAGGCGCTGCGCGATCTTATAGCCGATGTTGCCCGATTCGATGTTCGGGAAAACAAAGGTGTTTGCATAGCCTGCCACCTTGGAGCCTGGGAATTTCAGCTGGCCGACGGTGGGAGACACGGCGGCGTCAAACTGCATTTCACCGTCAATGGGCAGCTCGGGGGCGAGCTTCTGCGCTTCCTTAGTGGCGGCAGCCGAAAGCGGGACGGTTGCACCCTTGCCCGAACCCTTGGTTGAGAAGCTCAGGAAAGCAACCTTGGGGTCAATGCCGAAGGAAACGGCTGATTTTGCAGTTTCAATTGCGACCTCAGCTAATTTCTGTGCTGCGGAGATGGTGACATTACCTTCTTTATCGACGCTGTCCTCATAGGAAATGTTAATTGCGCAGTCCCCCATGGCAAGACGGTCAAGCGGGCCGTCGCCGGGACGGTCAAGAATAAAGCAGGAGGAGACGAGGTGTGCACCGGGACGGGTTTTGATCAGCTGAAGAGCGGGGCGGACCGTATCTGCGGTCGAGTAAGTTGCGCCGCCGAGCAGGGCGTCAGCTTTGCCCATGGCAACCAGCATGGTGCCGAAATAATTGCCCTTTGCAAGGGCTGCGCGGCAGTCCTCCGGGCTCATTTTGCCTTTGCGGAGCGCTGCCATTTTATCGACCATTTCATCCATGCCGGGATAGTTGGCCGGGTCGATGATTTCTAGCCCTTCGATATCGAAGCCGCCCGCTGCAGCGGCAGCATGGACTGCGTCTGCGTTGCCGACCAGAATCGGAGTCAGGAAACCCTCCTGTTTCAGGCGTGCGGACGCTTCCAGGATGCGGGCGTCGGGCCCTTCGGTGAAGACGATTTTGCGTGGATTGGCCTTCAGTACCTCAATAAGCTTAGTGAACATTTCTGATTTCCCTCCAAAATTGTTTGCCGCGCAGGGCGGCTCTTTTCTCCATTATACACCAACATTTCACCAAAGCCAACCCAAGATAGGAAAATTTTTAGGGAAGCGGAAACCGGAGGAAAGGGAGGGGCGGAAATTTGACGTGATTTGAAAGAACTACGGCGCAGTGTGCTTGACTTGTTCTGCGTGCTGTGCTACAATAAAACTGTCAAGACAGGGGTGTCCGGCGAAAGCTGGGCTGAGAATTATACCCTTAGAACCTGTATCCATTTCTGAAAAAATGCCGGCGGCAGATTGGCTGGGCGGTATTTTGGGGGGAGAGGACAGGTTCTTATACCTGATCCGGATCATGCCGGCGGAGGGAGTCGAACCGCAGAGAAAACCACCTTTTGGGATGGTGTCAAGAACGCGCCTTCGGCTATACGTGCTGATTGGCGCGTTTTGTTTTGACAAAAATCATCTGTTTGGAGGTTTGATCAATGGAAAGAACGATGGGGACGCGTCCGGCTGCACGGGTGCGGGCAATGGTTGAATGTGCGATGCTGATTGCCGCTTACATGGTGCTGTCACGAATGAAATTTTTGCAGATGCCGCAGGGAGGTTCGCTCAATCCGGCGGCAGGCCTGCCGCTGCTGCTGGTCGGCTACCGGCACGGCCTGAAATGGAGCGGTGTTTCGGCGGTTGCGGCAACGCTGCTGAGCATGCTGCTGGATGGATTTTATGCGCCCCCAGCGGGCACAGTTACTGCTTTTTTCCTGTGTTTGCTGTTGGATTATTTTCTTTCCAGTTTTTCGATCGTGTCGGCGGCCGGGATCAACTGGTTTCTAAAAAAGAAGACTGTTTTGACGGTTGGCGTTTCGGTCTTTGTATCGCAGCTGCTGCAATTCCTTTGTGTGTTTGTGTCCGGTTTTGTGCTCTGGGGGACATATGCACCGGAGGGAATGGGACCGGTTTACTATTCGTTTACCTATAATGCAAGTTATTGCTTTCCGCAGGCGATTTTAACGACAGCCGTCACTGTGGGGCTGTTTCGTGCAGCACCGCAGTTGTTCAGCCGTTCATAGGGCGTTTGCACCGGCGGACGGATGTACGCTGCCGATTCCGCGGGCTCTGGCCTGCAGCGAAATGCTGGATAAGGGCAGATTTTGTGCTGAATCGGGCAGTTTTCTGCAGAATCCCCTGACGGATTTCAAAGAAAATCAACGATGCTTTCACAGAAAAAGATGCCTTGAGGCGGAGCTGATGGTTTTCAAACAGGCTCTAGGGCAAATATCCAGCGGATTAGGGCAGGGCTGTCGTCTTCGAGATAACCGCTTGCGAGCAGCAGCGTACCATTCGAACCGGTGATCAGGTAGTGGAGTTCGTCTCCGTTCTTCATGCCCCAAGCCTGCGCGGCAGAAGTTCGGATCGATTGGATGGCATCCGGTACGGCGCCGCCGGCATCATAAAAAAACAGTGCGTCAAAATTTTGCGGGGTCAGGGTAAGCGGCTGCGGCATACCGAGGATAGGGTTGCCGGCCATATTGCCGCTGGCTGTGACCAAGCCCGAAGAGGCGATCTGGTAGGTTGGCGCGGTTTCGAGCGAATAAGTAAAATTGAAGGAAGGGGCATCATACAGCAGTTGTGAAACGCGGTAATTTCCTGCAGGCGGCTGGGCCGTCGTGATTTCCAGCGGCGCCAGCTGAAAGACCCAGTGGATACGCGGTGCGGTCTCGTCTGGACCGACCTTGGTTTTGTTGTAGCCGTTCAGCAGATAGAGGGTACCGTCTTTTTGCAGAAGCAGAAGCTGAAAGGTGGTTGGTTGTTCGATCTGCCAGGCGTTTTGGTTTTCTTCCAGAAGCTGCCGCTGCCCGGCCTCCCCCATGCGGGTGTTAAAATCAAACAAGCTGAAAAAGGTATCTTCTGTGAGCTGGATTTCACGCAGCTCGCCGCGGAGGGTGCAGTTGTCCCGGCTGATATGGAATAGGCTGCCGTCGCTGATCAGGTATTGTCCCATCTGGCCTGGATCCGGACGGAAGACCTCGCTGAACGTCCATTGGCTGGTGATTTCCTGTACTTCATAAAGGCCGTTATGTTTGGGAAGCTCGATGGACTGGATTGGGTCGGTCAGCAGGCCGCAGGCCAGCAGAATAACTACGGTTGCGCCGGTGAGCGAGACCAGGAGCCTGGGCCGTTGGTAGCGAAGGACATTTCGGATGCGGGCGCGCGTGCTGCCCTTGCCAAAGGCAACGCCTGCCGCTTGTCCTGCAGCCAACACAAACGCGATTCCGCAGCTGCCGGCAAGGCTCATGTTAAGAATCTGATCAAAGAGCGCGCGCATGATCATCCCTCCTCACTTTGTGCGATGAGTTGCCGCAGGGCGGCCAGTTCGGAGGCGCTCAGCCGTTCTTGTGCGGTGAATGCGGCCAGAAAATGCGGCAAGGAACCGTCAAAACTTTCCTCTATATAGCGGCGGCTCTGGCGGGCGAGGAATGCCTCCCGTGACAGGCAGGCTGTAACCGTCCCGTTCTCGTTGCGGAACAGCCCGCGCTCGGACAGGCGGCGTAGGATGGTATAGGTGGTTGATTTTTTCCAAGAGAGCGTATGTTCGGCAAGTGTGACCAAATCTTTGGAGGAGATCGGTTCATTTTCCCAGATTAGATCGGCAAATCGACGTTCGACCGCGCCCGGCGTATATTCTTTCACAAAGAGCCTCCTTGCAATACAAAACGGTTTACAATCTGTAGACTCCTGTAGTTTACAGGCTGTAAACCGTTTTGTCAACCTGTGGAAGAAAAAACTGCTGGAACCGCGAAACGGCAAGCGGTCCCAGCAGATGAGGTCTGCTGCAGGAGAGAGGGAAACTTTTGATGGATAAGGATTAGGGCTTGTTTGAAAAATGACAATACGCCCAAACAACGGTCC
>CANPPM010000092.1 GCA_947575935.1 uncultured Butyricicoccus sp.
CGAAACCAACTGCTTGACCGTAGAGCTGGCAACGTTCTCAACCAATACTTCATCACGAATAAAAATCCCTGTGCATTCCAAACTGTTTTCTACAGTTACACGGGTCGCAGCAACCGTCGTGACATGATTGCCCAACGCGTGCACGGTCTGCAAAATCAAATACAGCAGTGCAATCGCACCAACCAATACAACGACCGTATTACTGTTTCGCCGCCTTCGGTATAGCTTTGTTCTTTTTTTTTCTTGTTCCATAGCGCCTCGGTTCTGTCGCCGTCTTAAGGAGTTTCGCTGCGCGCCTCCCGTTTCTGATACAATTCAACCCGGCTTTGCGGAATAATTGTCGAAATGGCGTGTTTATAAATCATTTTTTGAACGCCATCACTCTCCAACAACACAACAAAGCTGTCAAAACCACGCACAAGCCCCCGCATCTGGAAGCCATTGGTCAAAAAGACCGTAACCTGCTGCGACTGCTGCCGTATTACATTTAAAAAGCCATCCTGCAAATTGATTTCGTTTTTCATCGGTGTTCCCTCCATAAAATTCCAATTTGTGGATTTATCATACACCGCATGCCTGGAGGAATACTGTCGAATCCTGTAGCAGAGCCGCAAGTTCGGTACCTTCTTCATATCGCAGCCAATGAATGTTTGGATCGCGTCCCAGCCAGGTCAACTGGCGTTTGGCGTAGTTACGGGTGTGCTGCTTCAGCAGAGCAGCGCAGTTTTCCAAGCTGTCTCGTCCCTCAAGGAATGGGATCAGCTCTTTATACCCAATCGCCTGTGCCGCCGTACCGTTGAGTTTGCCAGCCGCCAGCAACGCTGCCGTTTCATCCAACAGACCGCTGCAAAGCATCTGTTCTACGCGACGCTCAATCCGTTCGTATAATATAGAACGGGAAACGGGGCAGAGACCGATTTTATATGCCTCGTATTTGGATTCTGGCCGACGGTTTTGCGCATTAAGCATGCCAATGGTCATGCCAGTTTGATAATAAACCTCCAAAGCGCGGATCACCCGCTTCAGATTGTTGGGATGCAGCCGCTGTGCACTTTCCGGATCGACGGTACATAAAACCTTGTGTACCGCTTCATTCCCCTGCTCGGCTGCTAACTGCCGAAACCGTTCCCGAATCCTAGGGTCGGTTTCTTCGCCAGAGAAAACGCTGCATTCAATCAAGGCATCCATATAAAGCCCGGTCCCACCCACAACGATCGGGATTTTCCCCTGCGCCAACAACGCCTGTGCACAGGAATCGGCTAGTTCGACATACTGCGCGACAGAAAACGATTCGCCTGGTTCCCGTATGTCTATCAGATGGTGCCGAATCCCCTGCCGCTCTTCCAGGCTAGGCTTGGCAGTACCAATATCCATCCCACGGTAAATCTGCATAGAATCAGCGGAAAGGATCTCTGTATTCCGCACTTTTGCTAGCGCTACCGACAGCGCTGTTTTACCGCTTGCGGTTGGTCCGCAGATACAGATTAACCGATTTTCCATTGCGTCTCCCTCTACTGATTGACCCGTTTAAATAGTTTATCAAGCTCGTACTTGGTCAGCCGCACGACGGTTGGCCTGCCATGCGGACAAGCGCGCACCTCCGGGTCGGCCAATACACGATCACACAATCCCTGAAGCTCCAGGGGCTCACTATGCCAACCAGCCTTAATTGCCGCCTTACATGAAACGGTATGAATCAAATCTTCCAGCCGATCTGGGGTTGGATCACGGTGATAATTCAGCTTTTCGGCAATTTCAGTCAGTACAGACGGCACATCGCCCACATCCAAATAGGCCGGGGCAGCACGTACTGCAAAGCTCCCTGCGCCAAAGGGTTCTATATCGAAACCTAATGCGCGCACCTGTTCTATTCCATCGGTCAAAACGACAGCCAGCGGCGGGGGCAGCTCTGCTACGACAGGGGATAATAACGCTTGCGATGGCACTTCAGACGCCGCGCGCAGTCGGTTAAAAATCATTCGTTCATGCGCGGCATGCTTGTCAATCAACACGAGTCCGCCCTGTTCTTCGGCGACAATATAGGTATGGAAACATTCCCCCAACACCCGCGCGCCTCCTGTAAATGGAGAAGGTGCAGACAGCAATGGCTCTGGTACAGATGCCTGCACTGCATCCGGCTGCTCTCTTCCTGCGTCAGATTCTTGTTCCAGCGCAGGAGCCGGTATAAAGGACACTCTGTGCGCAAGCTCAGGCCCCGGCGCGCATAGTTCCAAGTCCAAGTCGCTGTCATCACAATCAACATAAGGCATAAAACGGTATCGAGACGGCTCGGAGAAAATTGGGGCAGGCGGAGGCAGTGCGCTTCTCGTTGGCTGCGGTATGGGCGGTACATCCAAAGCCGGCTGTACCGCGATTTCCTGCTGTGCCTGCGTCACATGGTCCTCACGAGGGGCTGCTTCCGGCTGATGCTGTACAAGCGGGATATTGTCTCCCGCTTCCAACGCATTTTTACAGGCAATATAAACTGCTTCAAACACTGATTTTTCAAGCGCAAACTTCACCTCGGTCTTTGCCGGATGAACATTTACATCCACCATAGAATACGGAAGGGTCAAAAACACCGCGCCGCTCGGGTATTTTCCGGTAATAATCGAATTTTTGTAAGCTTCCTCCAGCGCTGCCTGCATCAAACGGCTTTTCACATACCGACCGTTGACAAAAAAATGCTGCATGGCGCGATTGGGGCGGGCGCAGTGCGGTTTGGTAATATATCCCCATGCGGTAAACTGATCCCGCTCAAACGCCGCTACTTCGAGCATGTTTTCGACCATCTCACGGCCAAATACACTAAATACAGGCGTCTTAAGCTGGCCATCGCCCGAGGTGGAAAAAAGTTTCTTCCCATCCCGGATCAAGGAAAAGGCAATTTCAGGATGTGACAGCGCTGTATGCTGCACAACCGAAAGGACGTACCCCGCCTCAGTGAAGTCTTTTTTCAGAAATTTCATCCGAGCTGGCGTATTATAGAACAGGTCGCGAATGATGATCGTCGTGCCGTCCGGACAGCCCGCCTCCTCTTGTTCGGCAATCTGACCCGCATCAAGGTGCAGATGGATCCCTGCAAGCGTATCTGCCTGTTTGGTAAACAGATCGATATGTGAGACCGCGGAAATAGCCGCCAACGCCTCCCCGCGAAACCCCAGCGTACCAATGGCAGCGAGATCACGCTCTGTACGCAGTTTGCTCGTTGCATGACGCCGGAATGCCATCGCCGCATCCTCCCGTGACATCCCGCATCCGTTATCCGCAATGCGAAGGTAAGAAATGCCGCCGTTTTCAATTTCAACCACAATACGGGTTGCACCCGCATCGATTGCATTTTCAATCAGTTCTTTTGCAGCTGAGGCCGGCCGCTCAACCACTTCTCCCGCCGCGATCAAATCTGCAAGATGCGGAGGCAGCTCCTGAATCACTGACAAATCTTTCCCTCCTTCCGTTCAAAATTCCTGCTGTTCGCGCAGCCATCGGCAGCCGGACAACATCAGCCCTGCGCTAGCTTTTTCAGTTCATAAAGTGCGTTCATCGCCTCTATTGGCGTCATCGTCTCGACCTGCATGGCACGCAGCCGATCGAGAATCTGATTGGAATGCAAATCCAGCATAGAAACCTGTGCCTCTTCTTCTTGCTCGATCTCACGCACCTCTACACGTGGCATATTGCTTTCCAAATCCTTCAAGACAGCCTTTGCACGCTTGATGACTGCATTGGGCACGCCTGCAAGCTTAGCAACTTCGATACCAAAGCTTTCATCCGCGCCACCAGGTACAATACGCCGCAAAAAAGTAATATCATCTCCGCGTTTCTTAACCGCAATGTTGTAATTTTTGACCCCGTCGATTAAATTTTCAAGCGCGGTTAACTCATGGTAATTGGTCGCAAATAACGTTCGCGCCCCGATTCTTCGCTGATCTGCAGCGTATTCCAATACCGACCGTGCGATACTCATGCCATCATAGGTCGAGGTACCGCGGCCTATTTCGTCCAAAATCAGCAAGCTGTTTTTGGTCGCATAGCGTAGGATGTCCGCTACCTCACTCATCTCAACCATAAAGGTTGACTGCCCGCCCGAAAGATCATCCGATGCGCCGACGCGGGTGAACACTCGATCGACCACGCCGATTCTTGCCGACGCGGCAGGCACAAAAGACCCCATCTGTGCCAAAATCGTAATAATAGCAACCTGACGCATATAGGTTGATTTTCCCGCCATATTGGGACCGGTGATAATGGCCACACGGTTTTCCCTGCTATCCAGCCTGGTGTCATTCGGGATAAACAGGCTTTCTTCCAAAACACGTTCCACGACCGGATGCCTGCCGTCCTTAATTGTAATCACACCGGAAAAATCGACCTCCGGACAAGTATAATTCTGCTCGGCTGCTAGTTCAGACAATGAACACAGCACGTCCAGATGTGCAACCGCCTGTGCCGTCCGCTGAATCCGATGAACTTCAGCGGCAACCTGCTCACGCAGCTGCACAAACAGCTCATATTCCAGCGCAGTCAGACGCTCCTGCGCGCCCAACACCGTGCTTTCCAGATCCTTCAGCTCCCCTGTAATATAACGCTCCGCATTTGCAAGGGTCTGCTTACGGATATAATCATCTGGCACCTGTGATAAAAAAGACTTTGTAACCTCGATGTAATAGCCAAATACACGATTGTACCGGATTTTCAACGTCTTTATGCCGGTACGCTCACGCTCACGCTGCTCAATCTCAACAATTTTTCCTTTACCGCCTAAGGCCAGATCTCGCAGTTCGTCGATCTCCGTATGAAAACCTGAACGGATAAAACCGCCCTCTCGTATGGTAACCGGCGGCTCGTCAACAATGGTGTTCGAAATCGCACCGCGCACATCCTCCAGCAGGTCAATACGTCCGGTTAGTTCCCGGGACAGCGGCGCCGTCAGTTGGCGGCATACACTGTGCAGCTCTGGAAGACGATCCATCGCCTCCTGCAGGGCGCGCAGGTCGCGGCAGTTCGCCGTACCATAAACGACCCGTCCGATCAAACGTTCCATATCAAATACCTGTTTTAGCACATCGCTCAGCGAGGTACGCAGCAGAACATCCTTTGCCAGTTCCCCGACCGAATCCTGCCGTTTTTTGATATGTAAGGGATTCAGCAACGGCTTTTCCAGCCACTGACGAATCAGCCGGGAACCCATTGCCGTTTTGGTGCGATCGATCACCCACAACAACGATCCTCGTTTCTCCTTACTGCGCATGGTCTCACAAAGCTCCAAATTCCGGCGCGCATTCAAATCCAGCTCCATATACTGGCCGCGGCGGTAAACTTCCAGTTTGCCAAGACAAGGCAAACTGGTTTTCTGGGTCTCTGCCAGATAGCACAGCAGGCCGCCGATGCACGATAACAGGAACGGATGCCCGTCAATACCTGCGGCCGAAAAATCCTGAATTTGAAATTGCGCTGCAATCCTTGCGGAGCTTTCCTGCGGATCAAAACACGCTTCCGGCATAGGCGAGAAAATCCCCTCCAGCCGCTTGCTGATGAATCCCTGCAGTGCACTGTCTACACAGGCTGTACCGCCCAGCAGCACCTCGCGCGGGCAGAAACGCCCCAGCTCAGAATACAGTTCTTCCCGCTCTTCACAGGCAGTTGCAAATACTTCTCCGGTCGAAATATCAGCAAAGCACACCGCTGCTGCGCGATTGTCACAATATATGCAGGCAAGAAAGTTATTCCGGCGCTCATCCAGCATAGAAGCGTCAATCAGAGTACCTGGCGTGATCATACGGACAATATCCCGCTTTACAAGCCCCTTGGCCGTCTTTGGATCCTCCATTTGCTCGCAGATAGCTACCTTATAGCCTCTGCGCACCAGCCGTGCAACATATGCCTCATAACTGTGGAACGGCACGCCGCACATCGGCGCACGCTCCTCCTGCCCACAGTCCCGCCCCGTCAGCGTCAGCTCCAACTCACGGGAAGCCAATTTAGCGTCTTCAAAAAACATCTCATAGAAATCGCCCAGCCGATAAAACAGGATATAATCCTTATATTTATTTTTGATTTCAAAATATTGCTTCATCATGGGGGTCAATTCAGCCATCGTTTACCTGCCAATCCACATTTTATCCTATGCCTTCCGTCCAATATGATACGCGGACAGAATGTTCTGCCGTCTTCAACGATCCGGTGCTGTGGGAAAACCGTACGGATGCGAATCTTCCCTACTTTGAAAGCGGTTCAAAGCAGGCTCCTCGGAAATTGCCTGGAGTCCACTCCTCTCAGGTTTTGAACTTTCTAACTTCAGCGAAACTGCGGCAACGCGTTTCTCCATGGGTATTTGGGAAGCTGATGCACCGCTTCCTGATGAAATGTGCCTGCTGATATATTCCTTTACAGGTTGCAGCATACCCGCGGCGAATAGTTTACACTGCGTGCCCAAACAGACACCGCAAAGTCGTTTTATCGATCTCTATTTCAGCAAAGGCGCCGGTCTTAAGCCCCTGTCCTGAACAACAGACCAGCAAACCGCCCTCCGTGCGCGCAGCATAGGGATAATTCGGATCTTTTCCCTCTCCGTCGACCAACACACGCAAGCGCTTGCCCAAATAATCGGCCTGCCGCTTTTCCACCGTCTCATCCTGTACCCGCAGCAGACGTTCAAACTGCCTCTGCTTTTCTTCCTTCGTCATGTGATCCGGGTATTCTGCCGCAGGTGTGCCGCTACGTTTGGAATATAGGAAAGTATACAGCATGTCAAACCCCACTTCCCGCACAAGCGTTAAGGTCTGCTCAAAATCTGTTTCCGTCTCTCCCGGGAACCCAACGATAATATCGCTGGATAACGTGATTTCAGGCATTTTTTCCCGCGCATAGGCGATGAGTCCGCGATAATGTTCAGCGGTATAACCACGATTCATACGGTGTAGAATTTCATCGCTGCCCGACTGGAACGGCAGGTGCAGCTGTCTGGCAACATGCCGGCATTCTGCCATGGTATCGAACAGCCTGGGGGATGCATCCTTCGGATGACTGGTCATAAAACGAATCAAATATTCTCCAGGTACAGCGTCCAGTCGCCGCAGCAAAGCAGAAAAATCCTCTCCCTGCCCAAGATCTCTGCCATAGGAATTGACATTTTGCCCTAAAAGCGTGATATCCTTATATCCTGCTGCAATCAGTTCCCGAAACTCACTTTCAATGGTTTCCGGATCACGGCTGCGTTCCCGTCCGCGCACATACGGAACGATACAGTAGGTACAGAAATTATTGCATCCATACATAATGGACAGCCAAGCGCGTACACCGTCCCCGCGCAGAACGGGCAATCCCTCGGCAATTTCGCCCTTTTCATCCCCAGAAAGGTCAAAAACACGTTTGTTTTCGGTCAGCGTACGGAACAGAAGTTCAGGAAAACGCCAAAGCGCATGTGTCCCAAATACCAAATCTACGTGTGGATAGCTTTTCCGGACCTTTTCCGCTGCCTTTTCCTGCTGCACCATGCAGCCGCACAATGCAATCACCGTTTCCGGCCTCGCCTTTTTCACATGTGTCAACGCTCCGACATTTCCAAACGCACGGGATTCCGCATGCTCACGAACTGCACAGGTATTATACAGAATCAGTCCGGCCTCGTTCAGATCGTCGGTCAGCGCATATCCCATTTCGACAAGCATGCCCGCGAGACGCTCTGTATCCGCAAAATTCTGCTGACAGCCAAAGGTATGCGCTACGGCGCGCGGTTTCCGACCGGAAAGCCGTTCTTGCTCCGCATTCCGCGCAGCAATCAGATCCATATATTCATATTGACGCTGGATCTGTTCCTCCGGCACGATTTGCGCTGCGCACATCACATTTCCTCCTTCCATCATCACGATACAGGCGTCGCATCGTCCTATTCTACGCTTAGCGAAACACCTGCATTTGTCCATTAAAAACGCAAAGCCGGTGATATGCCGCATCCTCCAAAGGAAACTGCGGATAGTATTGATTCATGGCTTTGGTCAAATAGTCCGGGCTAAGATTTCTGTTTCCGGCAGCGGTGACAGCCGTCAAAACAGCGGCGTTTTCCGTCTCCGCGATCTCAAGCATCCCCATCAGCTCTTTCATATTCACCAATTGTTCTCCCCGCTTAGAACGCTTTAAAATTTCTACCTTCTTACGGGAAAACAGTTCTTTGGCTGCTGCAGTTAACTCCCCCGGCACACCCTCAGGGAACGGCCATGTAATACGGTATTTTGACCACGCAATGTCACGGACGGGCATACCGCCGTCAAACAACGGATAAATTTCAATCGCACGCAGCCCCTCCGGGAATACAGCATTGAGCGCTTCGACCGCGTTGACCGGTACGCATTCACTCAACAGCTGAAAGTCCAGCAGTTCCCATTCCCCTGAAAAGCCAGTCGGCAGAGGCAGCGCTACCGAAACATACGCGTGCTGGTTGAATCCTTCCGTAAACCACAGCGGCATTTCACAGCGTGCCATCGCCCTCTGCATCGTATGCATTAGATCAAGATGAGAAATATAGCGCGCGCGTCCCATCTTAGCAAACTTCATACGGGCTTTAAACATCGCATTTTCCTCCCTTTAGCAGCGCATTTGCACCGCAGCCTGCACACTTTGTCATACAGTCAGGCGTAGGCGCCGCTTCGCGAGATTTCAGCCATTCCCGTTTCAAATGCTCCTTATTAGTACCACAGCCGATATGATCCCAAGGAAACAATTCATCCAGCGAACGCTGCCGGGCCGAATACCATAGCGGATCCAAGCCGCAAGCGGAAAATGCATCCTTCCATTTGTCCAATGAAAACAAAGCGTCCCAACCATCGAATACGCAGCCGTTCTTCCACGCGGTGTAAAGGACTTTACCTTGTCTCCTATCTCCGCGCGCAATCGCCCCTTCTAAAACTGAAGTCTCTGCATCATGCCAACGATAGGTGACATTCTTGGTTTTCATAATTTTTTTCATATATTCTTGCTTGCCGGCAAGCGTTTCCAGCGTATTTTGCGCATCCCATTGGAAAGGAGTCTGCGGTTTAGGGACGAAGCAAGAGGCGCTGGCAGTAACCTTTACACCACGTCCGCGATTGGCGGTGTTGACACGCCAACAGTAAGCGACCTTTTTGCAGAGATCGGCAATCCCATCCAAATCCTCTGAAGTCTCAGTCGGCAGTCCGATCATAAAATAGAGCTTAATATTATTCCAACCGCCTCGAAATGCGATCTCACAGGCATTGAGCAGATCCTCTTCTTTCAGGTTTTTGTTAATTACATCACGCAGACGCTCGGAACCAGCTTCCGGCGCAAAGGTCAGGCCGCTCTTCCGCACTTTTTGTACCCGCTCCATCAGTTCTGCATGAAAGCTGTCTGCCCGCAGTGACGGCAGGGAGAGGCTGATGTGCCGTGGTTCACAAAAATCCAGCATTGTTGCGGTCAGCTCAGATAAACGTCCGTAGTCA
Source organism: uncultured Butyricicoccus sp. (assembly GCA_947575935.1). GTDB lineage: Bacteria > Bacillota > Clostridia > Oscillospirales > Butyricicoccaceae > QXXE01. Next base: position 9,456 of record CANPPM010000092.1, read on the forward strand.
CTGGTTGAAAGTGAAGAAAGCGAGATCTCCTCATAGCCTGAATTTTTTAAAACAGCTTCCGCCTGCCGCTGAAGCGTGGCAGGGGATTTGGTACGCAGCGGACGGTAGGTATGCCCAGCCTGACAGAAACGGCAACCACGCGGGCAACCGCGAAACAGCTCAATCATCGCACGGTCAAAGACAATATCGGTTGACGGTACCACAAAAGCATCCGGATAGTACATCTTATCCAAATCAGCTACAATAC
>CANPPM010000093.1 GCA_947575935.1 uncultured Butyricicoccus sp.
CGTATGGGCAACAAACGCCTTGCTGGAGGCGCTGCAGCTGGATTCCTATACTGAACCTGCTGAGGAATATACCGACATCCAACTGGCCGCCGTGCTTGACGAGCTGTGCGACGACGCTTATGAGCGTGGGGTACTGGCTGAGAATTCCATCGTTTACCGCGATCTGTTCGACACTGCGCTGATGGGCAGGCTGACGCCGGCGCCGCATGAGGTTCGTTCGAAATTCAGCGCGCTCTATGCAGAGGATGCACGCGCTGCGACGGATTGGTATTACCGGCTGAGCCAGGATACCAACTATATCCGCCGCGACCGGATTGCCAAAGATATGCAGTGGAAAGCCGAGACCCCGTACGGCGAACTTGATATTACCATCAATCTTTCGAAACCGGAAAAAGATCCCAAGGCGATTGCCGCGGCAAAAAATCTGCCCGCCTCCAATTTTCCGCGCTGCCTGCTTTGTAAGGAAAACGAGGGCTATGCGGGGCGCGTCAATCATCCGGCCCGTCAGAACCACCGTGTCGTACCGGTCACGATCCACAACAGCGCGTGGTTCCTGCAGTATTCCCCTTATGTATATTATAACGAACACTGCATTGTGTTTCACGCCGAGCATACGCCGATGAAGATCGACCGCGCCTGCTTCCGCAAGCTGTTGGATTTTGTAGCGCAGTTCCCACATTACTTTGTCGGCTCAAATGCGGATTTACCGATTGTCGGCGGTTCTATTCTCGCGCATGACCATTTCCAGGGCGGGCACTATACCTTTGCTATGGAACGCGCGCCGGTCGAAAAGCCCGTCACCTTCCGAGGGTACGAGGACGTTGCGGCAGGTATTGTCAGGTGGCCGATGTCGGTCATCCGCCTGCGCTCTGAGGATTGTGAACGGCTGGTCGATCTGGCAGACCGGATTCTGCTCAAGTGGCGCGGCTATACGGATGAAAGCGCGTTTATCTTTGCCGAAACCGATGGCGAGCCGCACAATACCATTACCCCGATTGCCAGGAAGCGGGACGGTAAATTCGAGCTTGACCTGGTGCTGCGGAACAACATTACCACCGAAGAACATCCGCTGGGCGTTTATCACCCGCATGCCGAGCTGCATCATATCAAAAAGGAAAATATCGGCCTGATTGAGGTCATGGGGTTAGCTGTCCTGCCGGCACGGCTGAAGGAAGAGCTTTCTCTGGTGGCCGAAAAGCTGGTATCCGGTGCGGATCTCCGTGCAGACGAGCGCACGGAGAAGCATGCCGATTGGGCGATGGATTTTGCAAAGCGGTATGAGATCACGGCGGAAAATGCGTTTGCGATTGTGCAGAAGGAAGTTGGCTTGGTCTTTGCTTCGGTTCTGGAGCATGCGGGCGTTTATAAACGGACGCCGGAGGGTACGGCGGCTTTCCTGCGGTTTACAGCAGCGGTATAAATCCGCGCCGGGAAATGTCTCGGGTCCATCCTTGCCGGCGCGTTTCCAAGGTAGGCTGTTTCCCGGAAACAGTGCCGATGTAGCAGAAGATGCATAACGTTTAAAGGGAGGGCTGGCGCTATGCGGAAATGTATTAGATGCGGTGCGGATATGAAAGAAGGCTGTGCGATAAAGGTACAGGGCGCCAGCTATGGTATTGTCCTATCTACGGATGAACATGCTTGGCTAAGAGGGCGTATTGGCAGCCCAAAGGTTGCAATTTGCCCTCGCTGCGGGGAAGTTTCCCTCTATGTGGCCAACATAGCGGAGCTGGAACCGGGCAGGACCGAATGACGGGCCGCGTCTTCCCCTGCGGGCGCTGTTTCGCGCAGCGGCGGGGCCCGGAGCGCCAAACCTCCGAGGTTTTCTGAAAATGAAATAGAGCGCCGCGGTCCGGTAGAACGGGCCGCGGCGCTCTGTTTTTGCTACAACAAGGGGGCTTCTGCGCTGCGTTTTGACCGCTGCAGCCGGAACCATCAGAATTCTGTGGGATTACCTTGACATTTCCACGGGTTGTAGTAAAATAAAGGTACTGCCGTGCCGGCAGAAGAGTGCGTATACGCCATATACGCCGAAAGGAGAGTAGTATTATCACATGAAGAACAGTGAAAAAACGATGGAAAAAATTGTCGCCCTGTGTAAGGGGCGCGGTTTTGTCTACCCCGGTTCTGAAATTTACGGCGGCCTTGCCAATTCGTGGGATTATGGCCCGCTTGGCGTCGAGTTTAAGAACAATGTCAAAAGTGCTTGGCGGAAAAAATTCGTGCAGGAATCCCCCTACAACGTCGGCTTGGATTCCGCAATTCTGATGAATCCTACCACTTGGGTGGCCTCCGGCCATGTCGGCGGTTTTTCCGATCCGCTGATGGACTGCAAGGACTGTAAAACCCGCCATCGTGCCGACCAGCTGATTGAGGAGCATTCGGACGCCAATCCTGCAGGCTGGTCCAATCAGCAGATGATGGATTACATCACCGGCCACCAGATTGCCTGCCCCAACTGCGGCGGCCATAACTTTACCGAGATCCGTCAGTTTAACCTGATGTTTAAGACCTTCCAGGGGGTGACAGAGAACGCGAAGAACGAGCTGTTCCTCCGCCCGGAGACCGCGCAGGGTATTTTTGTAAACTTCCAGAATATTCAGCGCACGACCCGCCGCAAGCTGCCGTTTGGCGTGGGACAGGTGGGCAAGTCCTTCCGAAACGAAATTACTCCCGGCAACTTTGTGTTCCGAACCCGGGAATTTGAGCAGATGGAGCTGGAATTTTTCTGTAAGCCGGGTACCGACCTGGAATGGTTCCGGTACTGGAAGGATTACTGCCACAATTTCCTGCTTTCGCTTGGCATGAAGGAAGAGAACCTGCGGCTGCGTGACCATGACCCGGAGGAACTTTCCCATTATTCGAATGCGACGACCGATATCGAATTCCTTTTCCCATTCGGCTGGGGCGAGCTGTGGGGGATTGCCGACCGCACGGATTTTGATTTGACCCAGCACCAGAAAACCTCGGGCGTGTCGATGGAATACTTCGATCAGGACACGAATGAGAAGTATATTCCCTATGTCATTGAGCCTTCACTCGGCGCTGACCGTGTTGCGCTTGCGTTCCTCTGCGATGCCTATGACGAAGAGGTTGTCGGACAGGATAAGAAGGGGAAGGACGATGTGCGTACGGTTCTGCGGCTGCACCCGGCTTTGGCGCCGTTTAAGGCTGCTGTATTGCCGCTCTCCAAGAAGCTGTCTGAACAGGCGCAGCCCGTCTGGGAGATGCTGTCCAAGCAGTTTCAGGTTGATTTCGACGACGCCGGTTCGATTGGCAAACGGTATCGCCGTGAGGATGAGATCGGCACCCCGTTCTGTGTGACGGTCGATTTTGAAACCGAGGCGGACGGCTGTGTTACCGTGCGCGACCGTGATTCGATGGCGCAGGAACGTATTCGGATCGATGCGCTGGCCGCTTATCTGGCGGAAAAGATCGCGTTTTGATGCTTGTTGGCGGCACAAAAACATTTGCCGGATTGGATCGGGCGTGCGCAGCGCAGTCTGTCAAGCGTTGGTATGGTTGCGATCAGGGGGAGCCGCTTGCGGCTCCCCTTTCGTTTGTGAACAAGGCGGGGGCTTTTTGGCGCTGCAGGCTTCGCCGCTGCGGTTTGATGTGAGGGGATGGGAATGAGAAAGGGTTCATTTCATTCGGGGATAAGGCCGGCGCTGCTGCTTGTTGCGTTGTCATTGGCGCTCGGTATGCTGTCACTGCTGTTTGCGATGCAGGAAGGGCGCATGGAGCTGCTGGCAGGTTATGTTTCCAATCCGCTGATTGTCCTGCTGAACCTGCTGCCCTGTGTTGTATTGACGGCCTTGCTGCTTGCGCTGACCGGGCGGGCCGCGCTGTCCTTTGCGGCGGCGGGGGCGGCAGTGATGGGGCTGACTTGGGTAGGCTGGTTTAAAATGCAGTTTCGGGACGACCCGCTGACCGCAGCCGACCTTGTCCTGATCCGCGAGGCGGGGGATATGGCGGGGAAATACCGGCTGTTCTTGCCGGCAGGGCTGGTTGCCACGATCTTGTGCATTGCCGCCGGAACGGCGCTGCTGGCTTGCTGCGTGCGGCAGAGGCCGTCAGGGCGGCTGCGGGCGGGGCTTGCCGCTGCAGTGCTGTTACTGCTGCTGCCGCTGCGGGCGCTTTATTTCAGCGACGCCGTTTACCGGGTGTATACCGAAAGCCGGGCTGTTGCCGGGCGCTGGGACGTGACCCGAGTCTACCAGTCAAAAGGGTTTTTGTATCCCTTTCTGCATTCTTTCCGCAAGGCGGCCGCCCCGCAGGGGTACCGGCAGGCGGAGGCGGAATCGCGCCTTTCGGCGTATGCAGATGCCGGAATCCCGCCGGAGCGGCGGGTGAATATCGTCGCGGTGATGCTCGAATCCTTTTGTGACTTTACTGGGACGCCGAATGCGCCTGTGCTGAAGGAGACGGTATACGGGCCTTGGCATGCGCTGGAAGAGGAGGGGATTTCCGGGACGCTGATTACCAATATTTTTGCAGGCGGAACAGTGGATACGGAGCGCTCTTTTTTGACCGGCTATCCGGTTCTTCCGGCGTTTGACCGCCCTACCGAGTCTTTTGTGTGGTATCTGCGCAGGCAAGGGTGGCAGACGACGGGCAGCCACCCTGGGAACCGCTGGTTTTATCATCGGGACCAAATCAATGCCAGGTTGGGATTTTCAGAGTACCGGTTTCTGGAGGATTTTTACGGCGCCCTCGCCGGGGGCGGGATCGCGCCGGATGATGTGTTGTTTCCCGCGCTTGCGCAGCTGTGCCGGGAGGAACGCAGCCCCTATTTTTCTTTTACCGTGTCTTATCAGGGACATGGCCCCTATCCGGACAGCCACAGTGCCTGGGACGGCGTCTATCTTGCGGATGATGGATATTCCGATGCGGAATATTATATCCTAAATAACTATTTCGCCTCTGTAGCCAATACAGCCGCCAATGTGGCGGCGCTTGCGGACGCTCTGCGGGAAAGCGATGCGCCGGTGGTGCTGCTGGTGTTTGGTGATCACAAGCCATGGCTGGGGGATCACCAGGCCGTGTATAAGGCGCTGGGCATACCGGTTGACTGCAGTACCGACGAGGGCTTTCTCTGCCATTACTCCACCCCTTACCTGATTTGGGGAAACACGTCTGCCAAGCAGGCGCTTGGGCGTGAGCTGTGTGGAAAGGGGCCTGACATCGGCCCTTCCATGCTGATGTGCACGTTGTTTGATGCGCTCGGCTGGGAGGGGCCGCCGCTGATGCAGTCGCAGCGTGCGTTGATGGAAGCCGGTGTCACGATGTATCATTCGGCTGCGGAGAATGTTTTGTATCAGGGGAGGCTCTGCACACCTGAAGCGCTCCCCGATCCTGTTCGGGCATTGCTGCAAAACTATCTTGAGGATGCGTTTACGGTGCAGAGGCGGACGCCCGAAAGTGAGCAACGTTCAAAAGCGGTTGGAATTGCCGCAGAAAATGCGCCTTTATAAGGCCCCTTTTTCCATCCGGTAGGGAAAGGATACGCCGGGAAAGGAGAGAAAGGCTGCAGGCCGGAATGTCGAGGGGGCGCGACACAATGACGCGCCCTGCGCGGGGCGGCCTAGCTGGAAAGCGGACAGTAGGAGGGGGGACATATGATCATTGCCCATTTGGATGTCATGTTGGCGAAGCGGAAAATGAGCGTCACGGAGCTTTCAGAGAGGGTTGGGATTGCAGCCGCCAATCTTTCGATCCTGAAAAACGGTAGGGCAAAGGAGGTTAAGCTGCCTAGGTCCGAAAAGATCTGCGCAGCGCTGTGCCGTCAGCCCGGGGAACTGTTGGAATGGCGCAAGGGGGAAACGCTATGAAGCGCATTTGGGACCGCCCGTTTTTCCGATGGCTTTGCACCGTCCCGCTGTATGACCTGATGATTGGGCTGTTGTGTACCGGGCGGGCGCCCGGCCGCTTGCACGAGCTCATCCTGCCTATATTGGTTGGCGGGCTGTTTCTGTTGGGGATCATAGGCGGGGCGGTATGGGGCGGCATCCCCGGGCTGCGCTGGTGGACCGCTGCTGTGTACGTATTGGCGTCGCTGCTGGTTTTTCCGTTTTCCTGGCCCCTGCTTTCGGTGAGAGAGAGCGGGCTGTTTCCACTGGCGTTTGTTTTGCTGAATGGGCAGCAGGGGGTAGGTTTTGCGCTGGGGGTATGGTGCAGGATGGCCGGCAGGAAGGGAGCGTAAAATGGTGGGAACATTTTGTGCGTGGGGCGCTTCGGCCTGTGGCTCGGATGCTGTTTGTCCTGCTTGAGCGGCGGCCCTTCCAGGCAGAGCCGCCTTGGAGTGTGCAGCACAGGCGGCGCGGCGAGGGGATTACCGGTATGGGGCTGGATGTGCGTGAAGGTCCGGCTGCGTCCCAGCCAACGGATAGGCGCTGCAAATACGTTGGCGAGGAACGGGTAGGAAAAGCGTGCTGCAGCGTGGAACGGGTTCCAGCATAAGAAAACCGCCGGTGTGTATTCCGGCGGTTTTTTGCGAAAAAAGGCGGGAGGCGGCGCATCAGGGCCTTGGGGAATAGGCAGGCTCCCTGGCGCTCGGGCTGCGGCAGAGGTTCAGGGCTTTTCCCGATCCCGCCACAGGCGCAGGACCTCGGAGAAGCGGGACGAGCGGGCGCTGGGGTTGGCGCGAAGCAGAGCGCGGTAATGCCGCTCCCTGTGCCGGAGGTGTTCGGCGATGGCGGCCTCGGCGGCGGCGAGGCGGCGCCGTATCAGCGCATGCGCGTCTTCCTCCGCGTTCGTCCGTGCGCGAAGCTCTGCCTTGGCCGCTTCCAGACGTCCATGCAGTTCGTCCTGCGCGGTTACAGCGCGTTCATGCAGATCTTCCTGTGTCTGCCGGATTTGAGCGCGCAGATCTTTGAGCAGATCCTGTGCTTCGTATACGCCAAGCTGAAGCTGGAGCCGCAGTTCGTCGGCTTCGGCGCGCAGTTTTTCCAGCTCTTTCAGTACGCCTGCAAATTCGAAAGCTGCCTTGGAGGAGATTACGGTATCGCAGACAAACCAGATGCTGACCGTGAGCCCGGCCGCTGCAGCCGCCTGGGGAGGCAGGCCGGTAATAAAATTTGCTGCCGGTCTGTGCAGCACGTAGGCAAGCAGCAGCGACAGGAAGCCCCAGGCAATGGAACTGTCCAGGCAGATGCGGCCCTGGAATTGAAAACGGTGTTCGGAATAATCCCAGTACTTGACCTTGAACAAGGCTTCCATCAGGACGCCTACCGCGTATTCGAAGGCGGTGGCCGTGACCAGCCCGGCGGCATAGACCGCGGCAGGATGCCCAAGCAGCGGCAGGGAGACATGCAGGATGATGGTTGCGCCAAAGCCATATATCGGCAGCAGCGGCCCCTTCAAAAAGCCGCGGTTGACAAAGCGTCGCTGCTGGACGGAAACGACAATCGATTCGAAAACCCAGCCGCAGAAACTGTAAATATAAAAGACCAGCAGCCATTGCAAGGGGGTATAAGCATACATGATTTTATGACTCCATTATCAGGTGGTCCGGATGGAAGGCATTCGGGTTTATGCCTCTTCTGCAAAGCGGTGGAGGGCGGCGTAAACGCCGTTCCGGCCGAGCAGTTCTTCGTGGCGGCCTTGCTCGGCGACGCCGTCCTCGGTCAGTACGACGATGTTGTCCGCACCGCGGATGGTGGTCAGGCGATGGGCGATTGTGATGACCGTGCGCCCCTCAGACAGGCGGGAAAGGCTTTGCTGTACCAGCCGTTCGCTTTCGTTGTCAAGTGCGGAGGTCGCCTCGTCCAGGATCAGGATGGGCGGGTTTTTCAGAAATACTCGTGCAATGGAAATGCGCTGTTTCTGCCCGCCGGATAATTTGACCCCGCGTTCGCCCACATAGGTCTCGTAGCCATCGGGCGTTTGCAGGATGAAGTCGTGCGCCCCCGCTTTTTTTGCTGCCTCTACGACTTCCTCGCGGGTTGCATCCGGGCGGCCATAGAGGATATTTTCATAAATTGTACCGGAGAACAAATAAACTTCCTGCTGTACAATGCCGATGTTCCGCCGAAGGGAACGCAGAGAGAGTGTGCGCACGTCGTGCCCATCGATGGTGAGGCTGCCGCCGGTGACATCATAGAAGCGGGGGATCAGGTTGCAGATGGTGGTTTTGCCTCCGCCGGAGGGGCCGACCAGCGCAACCGACCGGCCTGCCGGGATCTCCAGATCCAAACGGTCAAGGATTGGATGCCCCGGGTCGTCGGCATAGGCGAAGGAGACCTGACTGAAACAAATGTCGCCCCGCACTGTCTCAAGGGAAACTGCGTTTTGGGGCTCCTCGATATCGGGTTTTTCATCCATAATCTCAAAAAATCGTTCAATACCAGTCATCCCGCGCTGAAATTGTTCGGTAAATTCGATAATGCGGCGGATGGTCGCAAGCAGTGTGGCTACATACATCACATAGGCTGTCAGATCGGCCGGGGTAATCGCGCCGGTGGTCATTGCAAAGCCGCCCGCCAGGATGACCGCCAGATACATCAGCCCGTCAAAAACGCGGGTTGTGGCGTGAAAACCGGCCATCCAACGATAGTTGTCCCGCTTGAGATGGAGCCATAGGGCATTTCCTGCGCCAAATTTTTCGATTTCGCGCTGTTCGCCCGTGAACGATTTGACCACCCGTACGCCCAGCAGGGAATCCTCGACCTGGGCGTTGATTTCGCCTACCTGTGCGCGGTTCTGCCGGAACGTGCGCCGCATGCCCGTGTTAAAGGCCGATGAACACAGGATCATCAGCGGTACCATCAGAAAAATCAGCAGGGTCAGCGGAATGTTGATGGTGCAGAGGATGCCGAAGGATACTGCGATCTTCAGCCCTGCGACAAAAAATTCTTCCGGGCAATGGTGGGCGAATTCGGTGACGTCGAACAGGTCGGAGGTGATGCGCGCCATAATCTGCCCGACCTTGGTGTTGGCAAAATAATGGAAAGAGAGCGTTTGCAGGTGCTCAAACAGGTCGGTGCGCATATCGGTTTCGATCATGGCGCCCATGACGTGCCCACGGTTGCACATAAAATAATAGGCAGCGACGTCGATGACCCGCAGCAGCAGGTATACCGCCCCGACCCGCAGCACAAGCCCGGCCGATAGCAGGGAAACATCCTCCATGCCGGTCTGTGCCAGATAGCGTACCAGCAGGGGAAGCACGATTTCACACAGCGCGGTTAGCCCCGCGCAAAATAGATCCAGGCAGAAAATGCCTAGATAGCGTTTGAAATAAGGTGCGAAACGCTTGAGCAGCGCAGGTGTGGAATGCACAGGAAATCCCTCCCAAGATGTTCTGACGATGCGCTGAAAGGCGCGGGGGCGGTATGTGGGGGAAGCCCACGGGCCGCCGTTATGCCGCAGCCTCCTGATGAACCCTTATTTTATCATGCCCGACAGAATTCGTCAAATCCCAAAAGGCGGCTGCCGGCCGGTATTTGCGGGAAAGAGGCCGGGCAAGCCCGTAAAAATACAAAAAAGCCATTCCGGATCGGAATGGCTTTGGAGCGGATGACGAGGCTCGAACTCGCTACCTCCACCTTGGCAAGGTGGCGC
>CANPPM010000094.1 GCA_947575935.1 uncultured Butyricicoccus sp.
CGGCTTATCAATCCCGATGACTGCAATCCGAGATGTGTCATGGGATATACCTTTGTACTGGATGGTGAGCAGTATCAGAAATGCCGTTACATGGCGTTTCAGCCTACACTGAGTGAGGAAAACAATCCGTACATAAAGAAATTTTTAGAGAAAGAATTGTGGGCAGACGCGGGTTATGAGTAAGCAGGGGGTTATTACAGATTGAGTATGTCGCACTATTTGCAGCAATAAGGTAAAGTTGCAGCTATAGGCAGACAGAAAAGTTAGATTGACGCAAAGGATTTGTGCGAATAAAATGATAGCGGAAGGTTCCAAATGGATAGTACATTTTTGAAGAACGCAACGTCTTGTGGAAGTATCAACAGATTGACGATTACTATTTTCCCTGCCTGACGAAAAAGAACCGCTTTATAATGTACTGTTTCTGAGTGGCAGACGGAACAGCCGCCTCGCCGCCATTGGCCGGCGGGTCGAAAAGCGCAGATGGCCCACGGAACGGATCTTGATATAAGACGATGCCTGCAGACTTCCATATTGGAGGATTTGCAGGTGTTCTTTTACGCAAATTGCCCTGAAGCAACGCAATAAAAACTTGACGCAGTTTACAAATTTCGGTATAATAAAAGAGATTGCAATACAGGGAGTGTCAAAATGAAAAACACAAAGACCCAATACGGCAACGATAGCATCTCTTCGCTGAAAGGGGCGGACCGTGTCCGCAAGCGTCCCGGCGTCATCTTTGGTTCAGATGGCTTGGAGGGCTGCCAGCATGCCGTCTTTGAGATCCTGTCCAACTCCATTGACGAAGCGCGTGAGGGCTATGGCGACAGCATCACCGTGACCCGCTTTGAGGATGGCTCGATTGAGGTCATCGACAACGGGCGCGGCATTCCAATTGAGTTTAATCAGGGCGAGGGCCGATATAACTGGGAATTGGTCTTCTGCGAGATGTATGCGGGCGGCAAGTACAACACCAACGCGGGGGAAAACTATGAGTTTTCGCTCGGTTTGAACGGCTTGGGTACCTGTGCGACCCAATATTCTTCTGAATATATGGATGTCACCGTCGTGCGGGACGGCTTTGCATATCAGCTGCATTTTGAAAAGGGCGAAAACCGGACTGACGCCAAGGAGGGCTATTTGAAAACGCCTGCCGCCTCCCGTAGGACGGGGACGCGTATTCATTGGCGGCCTGATCTGGAGGTGTTTACCGACATCAATATCCCGACCAGTTATTATCTGGATGTCCTGAAACGGCAGGCGGTTGTCAATCAGAAGCTGAAATTCATCTTCCGCAATCAACAGGGCGCTAAGTTTGAAACCACAGAATTTTGCTATGAAAACGGTATTGTGGATTACGTACAGGAGCTTGCTGGGGAAACGCCGCTGACTAGCGTGCAGTTTTTGCAGGCCGAGCGCAAGGGCCGTGACCGCGCAGATAAAGATGAGTACAAGGCCAAGCTGTCGTGCGCCTTCTGCTTTTGTACGTCTATCTCCCGGCTGGAATATTATCATAACTCCTCGTGGCTGGAATACGGCGGCGCACCGGACAAAGCTGTCCGCTCGGCGTTTGTTTCTGCAATCGACGGTTATCTGAAGCAGATCGGCAAATACCAGAAGGGTGAAAGTAAGATCTCGTTCCAGGATGTCAGCGACTCGCTGATTCTGGTTACCAATTGTTTTTCAACTCAGACCTCGTATGAAAACCAGACGAAAAAGGCGATCACCAACCGTTTCATACAGGAGGCAATGACTGACTTTTTGAAGCAGGGGCTTGAGATTTATTTTATTGAGAATAAGTCGGAAGCCGACCGCATTGCGGAGCAGATCCTGATCAATAAGCGCAGCCGCGAGCAGGCTGAACGCGCCCGGCTGAACATTAAAAAGAAGCTTTCGGGTAATATCGATTTGGCCAATCGGGTGGCAAAGTTTGTGGACTGCCGGACCAAGGATGTCTCACGCCGTGAGCTTTACATTGTGGAGGGAGATTCGGCGCTCGGTTCGGTCAAGCAGGGGCGGGATTCAGAGTTTCAGGCGATCATGCCTGTACGCGGAAAAATCCTTAACTGTCTGAAGGCGGGGTATGACCGTGTGTTCAAAAGCGATATCATTACCGACCTGCTCAAGGTATTGGGCTGCGGCGTTGAGGTCAAAGGCAAGACGGCAAAGGACATCAGCGCGTTTGACTTGGATTCCCTGCGCTGGAATAAAATTATCATCTGTACCGATGCTGATGTCGACGGTTATCAGATACGGACGCTGATCCTGACGATGCTGTATAGGCTGGTGCCGACCCTTATCGAAAAGGGATGTGTGTACATTGCGGAATCACCGCTCTATGAGATCATTTATAAGGATAAATCTTATTTTGCCTTTGATGAAAATGAGAAGGCCAAACTCTTGAAGAAATTTGAGGGCAAAAAGGTGTTGATCCAGCGTTCGAAGGGCTTGGGCGAAAATGAGGCTGAAATGATGTGGGAGACAACGATGAACCCTGCTTCCCGCCGTTTGATTCGCGTGCAGCCCTGCGAGGCGAAAGAGACGGCGGAAATGTTTGAGCTGCTGCTCGGCGATAACCTGGAAGGCCGGAAGGAATATATCGCCGAAAACGGTCATTTGTATTTGGAAATGGCCGATCTTTCATGAACCGGCGGAAGAATAGAAAGACGTGCTTCCGGCTGTTGGAAACCGCCAGGATAAGGAGGGCAGGATACATTGGCAAGGAAAAAAAAGGAGATTGAGCCTGTGCGTGAGCAGCGTCCGCCGCTGGAGCCTGTGGATGCACGCATTACGGATACGCTGCGGGAAAACTATATGCCCTATGCTATGAGCGTGATTGTCTCGCGTGCAATTCCGGAGATCGACGGATTTAAGCCCTCGCACCGCAAGTTGCTTTATACGATGTATCATATGGGTCTGCTGCGCGGCAATCGTACCAAATCGGCGAATATTGTCGGTACGACGATGAAACTTAACCCGCATGGCGACGCTGCAATCTATGAAACCATGGTTCGCCTGACCCGCGGCAGCGAATCCCTATTGGTGCCGTTTGTTGATTCCAAGGGCAATTTCGGTAAGGTATATTCACGTGATATGGCTTATGCGGCGTCACGTTATACAGAGGCCAAATTGGATGCGGTCTGTATTGAGCTGTTCCGGGATATCGACTGCGATGCCGTCGACTTTGTGGACAATTATGACGGCACGCTTCAGGAGCCGACCTTGCTCCCGACTACATTCCCGAATATTCTGGTTTCGGCAAATACCGGCATTGCCGTCGGGATGGCGAGTAATTTTTGCGGCTTCAACCTGCATGAAGTTTGCCGTACTGCAATTGCATGTATTAAGGATGAATCGCATGATATTTTGAGCACACTGCCTGCCCCTGATTTTCCGACCGGCGGCGATATTATCTGGGACGAAAAAGAGATGCGAGGGATCTATGCAGCGGGCCGCGGTTCGTTCAAGGTGCGTTCCAGATGGGAATATCAGAAGAAAGATCATCTGATCGAAGTGACCGAGATCCCGTACACCACGACCATAGAGCAGATCATCGATAAAATCGCCGAACTGGTCAAAACCAACAAGGTTCGGGAAATTGCCGATGTACGGGATGAGACGGATCTGTCTGGTCTCAAGATCGCCATTGACTTGAAACGCGGTGCCGACCCGGATAAGCTGATGGACAAGCTGTTTAAAATGACGCCGCTGATGGATTCTTTTCCCTGTAACTTCAATGTGCTGATCGGCGGCATGCCGCGCGTGCTGGGCGTGCGTGAGCTGTTGGAGGAGTGGACGTCATGGCGTACGGAATGTGTACGGCGGCGGCTGTATTTTGACCTCAATAAGAAGAAGGAAAAGCTGCACTTGCTGCAGGGATTATCCAAGATCCTGCTGGATATTGACCGTGCGATCAAGATTATCCGCGAGACCGAAGAGGATGCGGAGGTCGTGCCGAATCTGATGATTGGCTTTGGTATCGATGAGCTTCAGGCCGACTATATCGCGGATATTCGCCTGCGAAATATCAATCAAGAATATATTTTAAAGCGCCTGCAGGAAACTGCAGAGCTGGAAAAGGAGATTACCCGTCTGACCGACCTTGTCGGAAGCCAGGCGAAAATCCGGAATATCATTGTTGAGGAGCTGGAGGCGGTTATCAAAAAATATCCAGCTGAGCGCCGCAGCCGCATTGTCGCGGCCGAGGAGCTGCATACTTTTGAGGAGGACGACCATATTGCCGACTATCCGGTGCTGGTGTTCCTGACCCGGGAGGGATATTTTAAGAAGATTACGCCGCAGTCCTGGCGGATGTCCGCCGAGCACAAGCTGAAGGACGGCGACGCTGTGGCATGGACCGCCGAAACCACAAATAAAGAGGAGATCATTTTCCTGACGGACAAGCAGCAGGCGTACAAGGCGCGGCTGCATGACTTTGACGATACAAAGGCTTCGGTACTTGGGGACTACCTGCCGCAAAAGCTGGGGATGGACGAAGGGGAGACGCCGGTTTTTGCCTTTTTGCCAGGGGATTATAAAGCTGCGATGGTGGTTGTTTTTGAAAATGGCAAGGCTGCCCGCTTCGCGCTGGAAAGCTTTGCGACCAAAACAAACCGCCGCCGCTTGACCGGCGCATATTCCGACAAATCCAGGGCGATTGGGTTCTTTATCGTGGGGGACGAGACGGAGATCACGGTATTTTCAAGCGCAAACCGGGCGATGACCTTCTGTGCGGGCATGTTGGATATTAAGGCGACCCGGGCTACGCAGGGCGTACAGATCATGGTTCTTCGCGCCAAGCATACCCTGATTCGCGCGTGCCGGATGGAGGAGGCGGGGCTCAGCGACAATGGCCGCTACCGCTGCCGTTCGATTCCATCAATTGGCGCTATTTTGCGGGAGGAAGATTTGCCGGAATCGCAGATAACGCTGTAAATCCCTGTGTGCGAAGGCGTGCCTTGCAGACAGGGTGGGTTCTTCAGATGGAGCCTGAATAGGGATTTTTCGTGGGGTCCGCTTTTGGAGCGGGCCCCATAAAATTATGATTTTAGGGCCGTTCCTGCCGGTGAAAACGGGAGGGGCCGCCGGCTTCGGATGCTGCCGGTGTGGAGGCGATTTAAAAGGGCTGGACTGGAAAACGCAGCGCTGGATCCGCTGTGGGAGGGGCGGCGTCAGGGTGTGGAAGCAGTCTATTGAAAGTGTCCGCAGCTTGCCGCGAATGGGCGTTGTGAAATTGATGCGGGGGAAAATATATGGAATGATTGCATTTATGTGATTTTTATGGTATAATATTCAGAAGTATATTCTGATATGCGAAATTTACGGTAAAGGAAGTAATCATAGATGAGAGATCCCAATCGACAGACCATTTTCTCTGGCGTACAGCCCTCCGGGCATCTGACGCTGGGCAATTACCTGGGGGCGATCAAGCACTTTGGTACGCTGCAGGACGAATATAACTGCATTTACTGTGTTGTTGACATGCATGCAATCACCATCCGGCAGGATCCTGCCGGCCTGCGCCGCCAGACGCTGGAGTTGTTGGCGCAGTATATTGCCTGTGGCATTGACCCGAAGAAGTCCATTCTCTTTGTCCAAAGCCATGTACCCGCACACGCCCAGTTGGCATGGGTCCTTAACTGTTATACCATGTTCGGAGAGATGAGCCGCATGACCCAGTTTAAGGATAAATCTTCCAAACATGCGGATAACATCAACGTCGGCCTGTTCGATTACCCTGTGCTGATGGCGGCGGATATTCTGCTCTACCAGACCCACAAGGTTCCGGTCGGCATCGACCAGCAGCAGCACATTGAAATCACCCGTGATATCGCGCAGCGGTTTAACGGGATTTATTCGGATACCTTTGTTGTTCCCGAGGGATATTATCCCAAGGTTGGCGCAAAAATCAATAGTCTGTCCGATCCGAGCAAAAAGATGAGCAAATCGGATGAAAATCCGAATGGTTATATTCTGCTGCTGGATAAGCCGGAAGATATTATGCGAAAGTTTAAGCGCGCGGTCACCGATTCTGACAACCGCATTGTCCGCGCCGAGGGAAAGGATGGCATCACAAACCTGATCACGATTTATGCCTCGGCAACCGGCAAATCGCCCGAGGAGGTAGAGGCTGCTTTTGTGGGGCAGGGATACGGCGCATTCAAGCCTGCGGTTGGCGAGGCGGTTGTGGAGCTGCTGCGGCCGGTGCGTGAGACGACTTTGGACCTTCTGAAAAATAAGGACTATCTGGAACAGATTTATAAGGAGGGTGCGGAGCAGGCCAATTATATTGCGCAGAAAACGCTTGACAAGGTTTACCGTAAGATCGGCTTTGTCAGACGCTGAGGCAGTTTGTTATGACGGAATATCAAATCATCGGCAGGATTATCGGCGCATTCGCACTGGCCGGCTTTTTGTCCTATCTTCTGACCCCGTTTGTCAAGCAGCTGGCCGCTCGCCTGGGCGCGATTGATACCCCTAAGGACGATCGCCGCATGCACCGTAAGCCGATTCCGCGTTTGGGCGGGTTGGCAATTTTTCTGGGTTTTCTGTGTACGCTGTTGCTTTTCGGTGAATTCAGCGCACAGATGCTCAGCGTTATGCTGGGCGCGACGGTTATCGTCGTACTGGGTATTTTCGACGATATTATGGCGCTGGGCGCTAAGCTGAAATTTTTGGTACAGATCTTTGCCGCCTGTATCCCCGTATGCATGGGCGGGCTGCGAATCGAAATGTTTACCAATTTTAATCCAGTTTCGGATAGCTTTTATTTTGATTTGGGCATTTTTGCCATACCGGTGACGATTTTATGGATTGTCGGAATCACGAATGCGGTCAATCTGATCGATGGCCTGGATGGTTTGGCGGTTGGGGTGTCCTCGATTGCGGCGATTACAATGCTGGCGGTTTCCCTGCTGGCAGGACAGCCGCTGATTGCAATTATTATGGCGGCGCTTGCAGGGGCGTGCGTCGGTTTTATGCCCTACAATTTTAACCCAGCCAGCATCTTTATGGGGGATACCGGCTCGACCTTTTTGGGGTATATGCTGGCGACGGCGTCGATCATGGGGTTATTTAAGTTTTATGCGGTGATTTCGTTTGCAGTGCCGTTTCTGATCCTGGGATTACCGATTTTTGATACGTTTTCGGCAATCACCCGCCGTTTGGCTGAGGGGCGCAGCCCTATGAGTCCCGACCGGGGCCATGTCCATCATAAGCTGATCGACATGGGCTTTAATCAGAAGCAGTCGGTCGCCATCCTTTATGCGATCAGCGGTACGTTAGGCCTTGCGGCGGTCGTACTGACCTCGTCGGGGGAGATGAAGGCGATGATTCTCCTGATTGCGGTGCTGCTGGTGCTGGCCGCTGCCATCTGCATTCTTTACAGCCATGAGCAGCATGTACATGATGCTGCTGGAAAGGAACAGGAACATGGAAAAGATTAGGGTAATGACCATTTTTGGAACCCGGCCTGAGGCGATTAAAATGGCGCCGTTGGTGCATGCGCTGGCTGATAGTGCATATACCGAGCCCGTGGTTTGCGTAACCGCGCAGCATCGGGAAATGCTTGATCAGGTGCTGGATATTTTTAAGATTAAACCGGATTTTGACCTCGATATTATGGAGCAGCGCCAGACGCTTGCCACCATCACCGAAAAAGCGCTGCGCGGTCTGGACGACGTACTGCTGGCGGCCAAGCCCGACATTGTGCTGGTGCATGGGGATACTTCGACTACCTTTGCGGGCGCGCTGGCCGCGTTCTATCATCAGATTCCGGTGGGGCACGTGGAAGCTGGGCTGCGCACCTATGATAAATATTCTCCCTTCCCGGAGGAAATCAACCGCCGCCTGGTTGGGCAGATTGCTACGCTGCATTTTGCGCCGACCGAGCGTAACCGGCAGAACCTTGCTCGCGAGCAGATTACCGATGGGGTATCGGTGTGCGGCAACACGGTGGTGGATGCCATTCGGCTGACGGTGCAGCCCGAATTTGAGTTCCGTGACGAACAGCTGAGGGCGCTGGACTTTGCGGGCAGCCGCGTCGTATTGGTCACAGCCCACCGCCGCGAAAACTATGGCGAGGCGATGGAGAATATCTGCCGCGCGATCGGGCGTCTCTCTGACCGGTATCCGGATGCACATTTTGTATATCCGGTGCATTTGAGTCCGTATGTGCGGGAAACTGCGCAGAAGTATCTGGGCGGCAGGGAACGTGTGCACCTTATCCATCCGCTTTCGGTGGATGAGATGCATAACCTGATGGCGCGGTGCTATCTGATTATGACCGATTCGGGCGGTTTGCAGGAAGAGGCGCCCTCGCTCGGTAAGCCTGTGCTGGTCCTTCGCCGTGAAACGGAGCGGCCGGAGGCCGTTGATGCAGGAACGGTGAAGCTGGCCGGCGTCGAGGAGGAGGTCATTTATAGGATGGCCTGTGAGTTGTTTGATGATCGTGCAGCCTATGAGGCGATGGCACATGCCGTCAATCCCTATGGGGATGGGCAGGCATGCAGCCGGATCGTGCAGCATATCGCACATTATTTTGGGCGTATTGACGAAAAGCCTGCCCCCTTCGTGCCCTGATGAAGCAAAAGTTTTCGCCGAATGCGCCCTTGGCAGCGGCGGTGGTGGCGGCGATGATTGTCGGCATGTTGTTTCTGAGTTATTTCCTGTCGTCCGGGTTTTACAGCGCGAAGGATGGGCCGCCCCCACTGTCCGCGCCTACCACAGAGGCTGATGAGACCGGGGAGACCGGTGAGCTGTATGGAGTAGAGGGCATTGAAATTACGCCGCAGAATGTCCAGCAGGTCATTGAGGCGCTCGCACGGGCCGGCAGCTATTCCCAGACGGTAAACAGTACGCTTTATTATGACGGTCAGAGCAGCACGCAGGTTGTTGCGCAGTACGTGCGCGGCGATATTTGCCGCACAGATGTGATGCGGGGCGGCTCTGCTGCCGAAAGCTGGCTGCGCGCAGGGGACGATATCTATGCTTGGCAGCCGGGCGGCAGCGGTTATTTTCATGGTGCGGCAGGGGACTTTTCGGATGACAGTATGGCGATGCTGCCTGACTGGCAGACGGTTACGGCGCTGCCGCTGGAGGCGGTCGTTTCGGCAGCTACGGTTATTTCCGGTGGGGAGCCGATCCTCCTGGTAACAGCGAACAGCGGGGAACGCAGGGCGGAATATGAGATTTCCACAATCAGCGGCCTGCTGCATGCTGCACGCATCTACGAGGGGGATACGCTCATTCGGGAGATCCGGGTTACGGGCATTTCGATGGAGGAACCGGATGATTTCCGTTTTGTGCTGCCGGATGGGACGTCTCTCCTTCCAGTGGATGAGACGCCGTAAACTGTCGTAGCCGTATAAGCTGCAAGTTCTATTTTATTTGGAGGCATGGCATATGGGGGCGGTCCAGGGGAGTCGCCCTTGGACGGCTTACGGCTGCGGAGAAAATTTGACATGACGGGCCGGACGGCGGAGAGAGGTACGAGTTTCGATTGTTTTCC
>CANPPM010000095.1 GCA_947575935.1 uncultured Butyricicoccus sp.
AAAGCGTGGGTCGTCCCGCATATACCTATACACACTTTCCATCGCATCCCAAGCCGATCCCAGCCCTGCGAAGAACACCGCCCGTACCTGGCAGCGCACCCAATCCGGCAAACCGTCCGTAAATGCCTTCAA
The DNA here is from genome assembly GCA_947575935.1 of uncultured Butyricicoccus sp. Lineage (GTDB taxonomy): Bacteria > Bacillota > Clostridia > Oscillospirales > Butyricicoccaceae > QXXE01. The sequence continues at coordinate 133 of CANPPM010000095.1, forward strand.
TACCGACCCGCATGCCGCGCCATCCGTACCCCACAACGCTTCTGCCTGCGATAGATACTGCATCGGATGTATGGAAAGCAGATCTGCCTGGCAGCCTTCCAGCGTTTCCCGAATCTGGCCGAGCATCCGCCGCCCATTTTCCAACAACTCCGGACAAACCGCATCGTCTGCCGGAGCGGTCTCTAAGTACGCCGCCGCTTCCATCAGCGTGCGGCCCATTCCTGCAAGATACGCCAGCACGGAATATCTCATACAACCCCTCCGTTTTCCAGACGAAACCCACAGACCGGACAGCAGCCGCTTTCATTCAGCACAGCGCCGCACACACAGACCCAACCCATCTGCCGCGCCGGATTGCCGGCCACCAGCGCATGAGGCGGCACATCCCGGGTGACAACGCTGCCGCTGCCGACCATAGCATATTCCCCGATCACGATCCCGCAGCGGATAACGGCATGCGCGCCGATGGAAGCGCCTCGCCGGACCAGCGTTTCCGACACTTCAAAATCACTGCGGAACGCCCTGGGAAAGCGATCATTTGTGAAAGTCATAGAGGGTCCCAAAAAAACGTCATCCTCCACGGTGACGCCGTGATAGACGTTGACATTATTCTGTATTTTCACCCCGCTGCCGATGGAAACGCCCGCATCCAAATACACGTTTTTACTGATCACGCAATGCGCGCCGACAACTGCATCCTCCCGGATCTGCGCATGATTCCAAATTTTTGTACCCGCACCGATTTTCGCCTGCGGGCTGACTTCGGCAGTCGGATGAATGAAGATCTCTTCCACGCTGCCCCTCCTCTCAGCGGCTGAAAAAAGTATTGACCTGTTCAATAACAAAATCCTGCTCTTCCCGCGTCAGCTCGGGGAAGACCGGCAGGCACACCGTTTCCCTGGCGGCCTGCTCTGCGTTCGGCAGGCTCCCTTCGGAATATCCCAGCCCGTCAAATGCCTTTTGCAGATGCAGCGGAATCGGATAAAAGGTACCCACACCCACGCCCTGCGCATGCAAATAAGAACACAACTCCTCTTTGCGCTTGGTCCGGATCACATATTGGTGCCAGCAGTGCTTCCCTTCCGGACGGGCTTTGGGCAGCGTTACCTGGCTGCACAGATTTTGGCTGTACCATGCCGCAATTTCTTCCCGAGCGGCATTATAGGCGTCCAAATGGCCGAGCTTGACAGACAGCGCCGCCGCCTGCACCGCATCAAGCCTGGAATTGTATCCAATCAATGCATTCTGGTATTTGTAGGGATCTACCCCGGGAGCCGTTTCCTGCAGCGGAATGGTCTCCGCAGTCCCGCCGTCCAGCAACGCCCGGGCTTCCGCCCCCCGCTTGCCCGCGCCGTGCTCCCGCAGGGAACGCAGGATCAGCGCCGTCTCTTCCCGGTTGGTTGTCACCATGCCGCCATCCCCCATCCCGCCAAGGTTCTTGGTTGGATAAAAGGAAAAACAGCTGACGTCAGCGGTAGAACCAATCTTCCGGCCGCGGTATTCGCAGCCGATGGCCTGCGCCGCGTCTTCAATTACTTTCAGCCCATGTTCCCGTGCAACCGCCGTCAAGGCGTCCATATCACAGGGCGCGCCAAACAAATGGACCGGCAAAACCGCACGTGTTTTGTCTGTTATTTTCGCTTCTATCCCCGCAGGATCCAAATTGAAATCATGCAGGCAAATATCGGCAAACACCGGAACCGCCCCGATGGATGCAATCGCCTCGGCCGTAGCAAAAAAAGTAAACGGGGTCGTAATCACCTCGTCGCCCGGCCCAATGCCGCAAGCGCGCAGCGCAAGCACCAGTGCTTCGGTCCCATTGCCGCAGGATACCGCATATCCGGCATGCAGATACGCCGACATCTTTTTTTCAAACGCTTCTACCGTCTTGCCGCCGATGTAGCCGCAGCTTCCCAAAACCTCCAGCACCGCAGGCTCGATCTCCGTCCGAAGCGCCGCATACTGACGCTTCAAATCAAAAAAGGGGACGTTCATCTCCTACCTCCTGTTTCCGAAGAAGCCTTTTTCATGGCTTGTCCAACAATCGTTTCTACAATTTCAATGGTCCTGCACGCTGCCTGGCCATCCGCTGCAGGCTGACGGTTCCTATGGACACATTCCACAAAATCCATCAGCTCCATCCGCAGCGGCTCCACCATTGGCACAAAGATCTTTTGTGTCACACTGTCCTGCCGGTATGCCGATTCCTCCCCCTCGTCAATGACCAAGTTGGTGTTGCGCAGCACGGACAGCGAACGCCCCAGCAAATCGGCCAGAATATAGCTGCGGTCAGTATGTACCACGATTTCCCGCACCTTGCTTTCCGTGATCCGGCTCGCGCCAATGCATGCCGACGTGCCGTCTGCAAACTTCATCAGACTCTGCACAAAATCCAGCCGTCCGCTGACAGTCGCTTGTCCCGCCGAACAAATGCCCGCCAACGGCTGTTTGATCAGAACGTTACAGACCAAATCGATATCATGCACCATCAGATCCTGTACGACGTCGGCATCTGTAATCCGCCCGTTATAAGGGCTGTAACGCCGCACCTCCAGCGCCCTGATTTTTTCATGCCGCACCAGCTTGCACAGCTCGGTCACAACCGGGTTAAACCGCTCCACGTGGCCCACCGCCAGGATCCGCCCCGCGCGGGCAAAGGCATGGCTGATCTCTTCCGCGTCCGCCAATGTCAGCGCCAAAGGCTTTTCTACCAGCGCATGCAGCCCGCGCCGGGCCGCTTCCAGCGCAATTTCCTTATGACAGGAAGAGGGGGCCGCAATCGTGACGGCGTCCGCCTGCTCCATCAGCGCCTCCATACTGGAAAATGCCGGGACAGAAAACTGCGCCGATAGCTCGCGGGCACGGTCCCCATCTGTATCATAAAAACCAATCCATTCAAAATCCGCTTTTTCCGTAGACAGGATACGTACATGGTTGCGGCCCATGCTCCCTGCGCCAATCACACCAATCCGAAGCTTACCCAATACTTCCACCTCTCTTATTGCTTCATATGCATATATGCAGGCTGCGCCGGCTGTTCTATCAGCCATGCGACCTTCTGATATGCCGCAGACTGTTTCAGCGCCTCCACCGCAGGGTCATCCGGCGCAAACCGCAGCAACATCTGCCGGATCTGCTCGGCAAGCAGAATCAACTCAGGGGGCGCGGCGGCAATCTGGGCATGCTTCGACTGCTCCTCGGCCCAATTCAGCAAGAACTCGACCATCTTCGCAATGTCGGGATACAGCGCCAACCCCTCTTGCAGATGCCGGATAAAGCCTGTCATTTCCTCTTCCTCCAATGCCTGAAAGGCGAGTGCACAATGCCAGCCAAACCGGTGCATAGGAGGGATCACCTGGATATTCTCCCGCGCATCCGCCGTATAATAGCGCAAAACGAAAGCGCGCTCGATCCTGGCAAACATCCGTGCCAACGCCAATCCCTGTTCCTGATGCGCTTCCCATGCGTCTTCTTCCATCCCTTCTGCCGGTTGTTCCCACCGGAAAATCCGGACTGCCGCGATCACCAGCCCACGCACCCAGGTCAGCAGCTGCCAATCCGAAAGATCAGTTTCCGCCTGCCGCAGTACAAGGCTATAAAAGGCCGCATTGTCCGCCGCCATCCGCTTGGTCAGGCCCTCCATCTTTTCAATCTCCAGCGGCTTGCCCTCCAGTGGGAAGGGGACGCCGCAGTCGAGCGCATGGGACAACGCCTCAATCGGCAGGTTATTCAGATCCTCGACCTCCCGCAGGGCGGCTTCCAGCGCCGTAGGATCCTTCATCTCCATCAGCCTGGCTGCGTCGCCAATTTCGCACCGCCCCGCCAGCGGAAGATAAAGCGTATACCCATAGCGGCAAAATCCCTCAATCTGCTCTTCCCGTTCCCGGTTCCCTGCAAAAAAGCTCTGCCCCGACATCCAGTAGAACACCTTTTTCCGTTGATCGGCCTGTTTCTGTGATGCCTTGGGGATCAAGATCCCTTCCCAAATCGCTTGGATCAGCGGCGCAGTATCCACCTCGCTGCGCAAATGAATTTCCTGCGCAGATTTCAAAATGTCCATCGTCTGCTTGCCGTTCATCATTGAATAATCCAATCCGGTCAGCAGTGCAAGCGCCTGCTCCGGTTTGCCTTCATACGCATAGGCGCTTGCCAGGACAATCTTGACCCCCTGCTCCTGAAAGGGGCTGGCCATTCGAAGAACACTGTAGACACGGGCGGTCGGATCCTTCCCGGCACGGAAATCCTCCATCGCCAGCAGATACCGCTCCCCCCGCTCCACGCAGTCGGCATAATCCCCGGCGTTCCAGCTGCGGGCAAACAGATTGTACTCAATATCCAACCGGGTGTACATAGATTCCGGAAACAGCTTTTTGGCCAGCTCCGCCCATTCTTCCAATTCTGAAAGCCCGCGAACATCCGCCACGCTGACAGCATAGCGCAGAATCGGCGGGCCAAAGGCTTCCCATCCGAGAACCTTCCGTTTCACCATCCGCACAGCATGATAGATTTGATCCAAAAAATCGGGTTCTGTGCCGCCGCTCTCGATAAATTGCAGGCGCATCAGCAGGCTTTTCGGGTCTTTCTTAATCTTTTCCCGCATCAGTTTAATATTACGCGCCCGTTTTTGAATCCCTTTCTCGGTGTTGGCCCCCAGTTCCACATAACCGTCATGATTGAATACAATCCCTGGAAGCGTAGCGGTATGGTTTTGATTGGGCGGCAAAATCCACTGCTCATGCAGCGCGCCCTGATAACGCACACCAGGCAGCATGCGCAGCAGACGGATCCCCATGAAATCCGTGTAATTGCCATCCATTTCATACGTATCATAATTACGGATGACCACGGTAGCGGCGTTATACTTCTGGATATCTGCGCTTTCCAAAAAATCGGTCAGCTGCTTAAAATCAGAATCCGGCTGCAAATATTCATCTGTGTCGATGGTCAGATGCCATTTTCCGGAACATTCGTCCACCACGGCATTCCGCGCGGCAGAAAAGTCATTGATCCATTCGAAGTCAATCAAAACGTCCGCGTATTGTTCTGCAACCGCCCGGCTGCCGTCCACCGATCCGGTATCCGCCATGACCAGCTCACACGGGACGGCGTCCCGCAGCGGCTGCAGCGCTTTCAGGCAGCGCCCAATGCTGCGGATGTCGTCACGAAAAATCATACCGATTGAAATAACCGGCTTCTGGTTCTGTTCCATATTCACGACCCCTTTCTGTCCTTTCTGATCATCCGGGAAAAACGCCGCGCATCCATCCGGCGGCTTTCACGAAGGATCAATCCTCAGGAAAAAGGGGGGCGAGCCGAAGCCCGCCCCCCATATTCTGCTGTTGGGCTGATCGTCGTCAGCGCATTCCGGCAGCCTCTTACTGGAGGAGCTGAAGCACGCCCTGCGGCACCTGATTCGCCTGTGCAAGCATCGCCTGTGCAGACTGAATCAAAATGTTGTTCTTGGTGTATGCCATCATCTCTTCCGCTACATCGGTGTCGCGAATCGTGGATTCTGCGTCCTGAATATTTTCGGTCATGACGGACAGGTTGTTGATGGTATGATCCAGACGGTTCTGGGTCGCGCCAAGAGTACCGCGCACATCCGAAACATAGTTGATCGCCTTCTTAATGGCATCAACCGCGGCAGCCGCGCTGGTCTGGTCCGCAATGCTGATGGTGTCAATCTGCATCGCCTTTGTATGCATATCCTTGATGTCAACCTTCAGCTGGTTGTAAGAATCCGCCGTATCGCCAATCTGCAGCGTCAGGCCCTTGTTCTTATCGCCCGGGGTCGTCGTCGGCGCAGCCTGCTTGGTCACAACGCCTGTGGTAGGATCGGTGCTCCCAACCTTGGTATTCCAGATACCGTTCGAAGTCGAAGCTGTGGTCGAGTCATCGCCCTTCAAATTCCATTCCGTCTTATAGTCAACAGCGCCGGCCTTTTCCGTCAGATCGATCTGTACGGTGCTGGGCTGATCCGCCACGTTGCCGGTCGTAATGTGGAACTTGGAGTTATCCTGCTGGGTCAGTTTCTCCACTGCATACCGCAGCAGGTTCGGGTCGTCCGCATCAATCTTCGTCAGGTCAATCAGCTTCTCGCCGTCGCCTGCCTTAACCTTGCTTTCGCCTACCGCAAACACATAGGTCTCATCGCCGATTTTCAGCTTTGCGCCATCGGCAATATCCGCTTTCGACAGGCTGAAAGAGCCATGGGCCAGCAGATGTTTGCTGTCAACCTGCGGCGCGTTGTCCACATGTACGCTAAAGTCAACGCCCGCATTGAGCACCGCCGCGCCATTCGCATCGATAGCGGCAATTGTCACAGAGAGCGAGGCGGCGTAGCTAGCGGAGCTCCCCGGTACACTCACACCGGTCAGCGTAATCTTTGTCCCACTGACCGCAATATTGTAGGAAATGCCGTCAATACTGATAGATGTCGCCCATGTGCCGCTGGCGGCAAAATTAGCGCCGCCCATGGTTGCGCCAGTCATTGCGAAGGTGCCGATAGCTGTGCTTCCAAGTGTAATAACAGCAGTTACCGCCTGACCTGGCGTACCGCCGTTAAAGACAACCAGATCCTTCAAATCGATGCTGTAAACGCCTACCGTGCCTGCGGCGCCGCTCTGGTTGCCGTCCAGCACTGCAGTAACCGTAACACCCTGAACCGGGCTCTCCACAACGGTATCCGCACCGTCCATATCACCGTTGAGCAGCTTGATGCCGTTGAAATTGGAGCTGTCCGCAATCCGGTTAATTTCGGAACGGAGCTGATCCATCTCCTTCTGCAGCTGCGCACGGTCAGTGGTATTGTCGTAGGTGCCGTTCGCGGACATGGTAGCCAGCTCTACCATGCGGTTGAGCATATCGTGAACTTCGGTGAGCGCGCCCTCAGCAGTCTGTACGAGCGAAATGCCGTCCTTTGCATTCTTCTGCGCGGTTTCCAGACCAGTGATCTGGGCACGCATTTTCTCGGAAATAGCAAGACCTGCTGCATCGTCGCCTGCACGGTTGATTTTATAACCGGAGGAGAGCTTTTCAAGGTTCTTCTTCATCGCAGACACGTTGTTTGTGTAGTTGCGATAGGCGCTCATCGCCATGATGTTGTGTTGAATACGCATTGGGTTTTGACTCCTTTCCGTCTATTAATGTGCCCCGGAGCATCCATTTACCGAAGCACAGGTCGTGGAGTGCCGTTTGCCTTTCAGCATTTAGGCCTTCAACGCTGAAAACCTCTGGCACGTGAACTATATTTCCTCCGGCTCATGATACCGGGTGAAATCAAAAGGCTGCATCTGCAGGGTTGCGATTCCCCTGCGTCTGCGGAAAAATACAGTCAAGCTTTTCTTGGAGCAGCCGTGTTTCTGGGCAGTCGTCCATCTGAGCAAGCACCTGCCGCAGCTGCGCCAACGCTTTTTTCTTCGAATGATCCCAAGGCAGCTGCCGGATATACTGCGGCGATCTGTCCTGGACGCAAGCAGGCCGTTGTCCACCGCTGCGCTCCAGCACATCCCCTCGCAGAATGGGCACCTCGCGCGGCGCACTGATCATGATATGGACGCGCTCGCCGGTCAGCCGGTCGAACTGAACAACCGTATCGCTGCCAACCGTAAAGTAATCGCCGGGCTTCAACGAAAAACGAAGCATAAAAATCTCCTTAAAATCTCAGACGCCTTCCTTTGCGTCCCGCCGAATCTCTGAAACAAATCAGATAACATTATGTTGAGTGGACTGCCCAAAAATGGGCATTCCCACCTGACGGTTTCCGGAAAGTGCTGACAGCGCCTGCAAAATCCGTTTGCAGGTCCTATCAACACTTTCACAGCCGTACGCATGGGCGTTCACCGGTGTCCCGACCGGTAAAAGAAAACGACTATTATGAAACCGCGCCGGTTTGCAAATGCTCCCCGCAGAGCAGTGCATATCCCCAGTCCCGGATATTCCGCGCCGCATTCTCTTCGCGAGAGAGACAAGCGCCGCACTGCGGGCAAACCCAACTGCGGGCCCCCTGATCCAGATGCTCGCATATCCCCCCGCATTGACTGCAGGTTTTCGCGGTAGGCGCATAGGGATCAATCGCAGCGTACCGTTTCCCCTGCTGCTCCAGCTTGTATTTCAGGCACGCTCGAAAGCTTCCAAATCCAAAATCCAATACGTTTGCGCCTCTCACCTTTTGCGACAGTTTTACCAAATCCGTGTCCCGCACGCACACGGCATCCCAGGCGTTGGCTATCCGCCTGCTCTCCTTGTGCAAAAAATCGTTCCGCTGATTGGCAATGTGCTCCTGTAAAAGGCGTATTTTCTGCGCCTGTTTCTCATAATTCCTGGAACCACGCTGCATTCCAGATAACTTCCGCTGCATCCGGGAAAGTTTTGCCTTTGCTTTTGTCAAGTGCACAGGCATATGCACACAATTTCCATTGCTGTCCACATAAAGACAATGCAGGGAGTGGTTCAGGCCAATGGTCTTTTCCAGGGAAGGAGTAACTTCTGCAGGCGCATCCACTTCACACTTAAATACCACTGCGCAAAAGTACTTTCCGGTTTTTGTTTTTGTGACCGTCACGGAACGCAAAAGCCAATCTGGCTGCGGGTTCCGGTGCAGATTCGCCGGGATGCACCCCAGCTTCGGCATACGAACGCCCTCCGCTGTCAACACAATGGACGGGCCCGTATGATACGGACGGGAATAAACTGTAAAAGAATCTTTCTGTGCTTTTTTTGTTTTAAACTGCGGATAATGGTACCGTTTAGGCGCGCGAAAAAAATCCATAAACGCCTTTCGCAGATTTTGGTGGACCGCGCACAATGCCTGACTGTCCACAGCCGTCAGAAACGGCGCAGATTTTTTATACTTTGCAGGCGTCGGGATATAGTGAAGATCCGTCGCCGCATAAAACTCCTGTACATCGCAGAGCATCTGATTCCATAGATAGCGGCAGCATCCAAAGGTTTTTTCCAGCAGCTCTGACTGCTCCTGCGTCGGATAGAGACGAATCTTGATCACCGGGTACCGGACGACCCTCTCGGGCCCTGCACAGCAACGCCTCTGCTTTTTGGCCGGCACAGCGCCCTCCCCCTTCCTTTTCAGATGGATCTGAAGTCAAATTGCCCCTGCACGCTTCTTCTACCTAGGATAATACACTATTATCCTTCATTTGTCAAGGCTATTTTTCACAAATTGGCTTGACAGAAGTTGTCGGCAATGTATAAAAACCTTTCTTTATTATCGTACATTAGTTCTGGATCGAAGGGAGAGATTGTCAAAATCGGAGGATAATAGTGTATTATCTGTATCTTTTTAGCCGAAAACGACTGCGTTTTCGGCTATTTTTCACGGTTCTTCCCACAT
>CANPPM010000096.1 GCA_947575935.1 uncultured Butyricicoccus sp.
GAGATCGTTGTGTTAGGCGCGGCGTTCTCGGCGGCTTTCTACTGGTTTGTCCGAAAATATCTCGGGCGTACGCTGGAGGACGATAAGCGCTGGCTCCGCCGCGCACCGCGGATGGCAAAGTACCTGGCGGTGCTTGTTTTTGAAATTTTCAAGGCGAATTTTGATGTAATGCGCCTAATCCTGTCGCCCAGCGTGGAGGTGGAGCCCCAGCTGGTCGAGATCCGCACCGATCTGCGGAGCGATAGCGCGCGGGCGCTGCTTGCTAACTCTATCACGCTGACGCCGGGTACGATCACCGTACGGCTTAAGGGGGGATACCTGCAGGTACACTGTCTGGACCGCACGCTGGCCGAGGGATTGGGGGACTCCAGCTTTGTCCGGCTCCTGCGGGAAATGGAGGCGTTGAAATGAGAGCGATTGAGCTGAATTTTTTTAATGCGCTGGCGCTCGCCTGTATGCTGGTGATGTCGGTGCTGTTCATGTGTGCGCTGCTGCGGGCAGTCAAAGGGCCGCGCGTGACCGACCGCCTGGTCGCGGTGAATATGATCGGCACCATGACCATGGCTATCATCGCGATCCTGGCCGAGGTGCTCGGCGAGGGCGGCTTGGTCGACATCTGCCTGATCTATGCAATGATCAGTTTTCTTGCGATCGTCGTTTTGGCCAAGGTTTACATGGGCGTTTACCGTCAGCGGAAAATCCGCGCAATCTCAAAGGAGACGCGCAAAAAGGAGGAACAACAGCCATGATTGATCTGATCCGTACGGTGATAGCTGCCGCCTGCATCCTGTCGGGCACGGCCGTGATGATCATTGCGGCCATCGGCGTCAACCGCTTTCGCTATGTCATGAACCGCATGCATGCCGCTGCGCTGGGCGATACGCTGGGCATAGGGCTGGTACTGCTTGGACTGATGGTGCATAACGGCCTGACGTTTGTCAGCCTGAAGCTGCTGCTGATCCTTATTTTTTTCTGGAATGCCAGTCCCGTTTGTTCGCACCTGATCAGTAACCTGGAGGTGCAGACCAACCCAGATTTGGAGAAGGAGTGTGAGATCGTCCATGAGTGAGATATTCATTTTCCTGCTGCTCGGCTTTCTGATCCTTTGTGCGATCGCGGCCAGCGTAACCAAACGGCTGCTGGCCTCGATTGTTATTTTTATGAGTTATTCGCTCATCATGTCGATCATCTGGGTCCTGCTGGAGTCTCCCGACCTTGCCATTACCGAGGCGGCGGTCGGCGCAGGCGTGACAAGCCTGCTATTTTTTACAACGCTGAAAAAGATCCATGCGATAGAGGAGGAAATCCGCGATGAGCAAACAGAGAAGTGACTATCCCGGCAGCCGCTGGGACAAATTCTTCCGCTGGCTGCATGGGGAGTATGACCCTTTTGCAGGCATGCTCGAAACGAAGCGCCCGGAGGAGCATCAGGCGCCGCCGCCGCTTGATCCGAGCGCCTTTGACCTGTGCGCCGCCGAGCAGAAGGGCGACGATGTCGACCACAGCAGGCAAATCCGCAGATTCCGCATCCTGTACAAACTGCTTTCGTGCGTCTTGTGCGTCAGTATCAGCATTATCCTGCTGGTTACCGTGGCCAATCTGCCGCACTTTGGCGATCCGGCTGCGCCTGCAAACAATGAGGTATCACAGCGCTATATCGAAAAGGGGCTGCAGGAAACCGGCGCGGTCAATATCGTGACCGGCATGATTTTGGATTACCGCGCCTTTGACACCTTCGGCGAGTCGACCGTACTGTTCTGTGCGGCGTGCTGCGTACTGATCCTGCTGCGGATTGATGACAGCGGGCGGGCAAAGGCCGAGGAACACGACCAGATTTATGAGCCCAAAAACGACCTGATCCTGGAGCAGGCTGCGCGCATCCTGTTCCCGTTTATCATGCTGTTCGGCGTGTACATCGTATTGAACGGGCATTTATCGCCGGGCGGAGGCTTTTCCGGCGGGGCGATCATGGGCGCAGGGCTGATTTTATACCTGAACGCCTTTGGGTTTCAAAAAACCCAACGGTTTTTTACCGAAAAGACGTTCCGCTATATTTCCCTGGGCGCGCTGATGTTTTATTGCTGCGCAAAGAGCTATTCCTTTTTCACCGGAGCCAACCATCTTCCGAGCGGCATCCCATTGGGCACGCCGGGCGCGATTTTATCAAGCGGCCTGATTTTTTATCTGAATATCTGCGTTGGCCTGGTCGTCGCCTGTACCATGTACGCCTTTTTTGTGATGTTCCGAAAAGGCGGATTCTAAGGGCGGGCCCTTTACCGGTTTTTCGCACGCCTGTTCGAAAAACCGTCCGATCCATCTAAAAAAGGGGGAAATGAAATGCTCGAAAACCTGATTATAAATCATTACGAGACCGCCGCGGTACTTCTGTTTGGCATTGGCTTTACAACGCTGCTGCTGCACCAAAACCTAATTAAAAAAATTATCGGCATGAATATCATGGACACCGCGGTCTATCTTTTTCTTGCGGCCAAGGGCTTTGTGACCGGCCGCCTTTCACCCATCGTCGTAAACGGCGTGCAGGATATGGAGGCTTATATTAACCCTGTGCCTGCAGGCCTGGTCCTGACCGGTATTGTGGTCTCGGTCAGCGTCACTGCGCTTATGCTTTCGCTGAGCCTGTGCCTTTACCGGCGGTATCATTCGCTTGACCTTGACATCATTTTGATGCGCGTGAAAAAGGAGTGGAGATAAGAATGCCTTTTGTTTGTAATTTTCCCTTCTTTTCCATCGTACTTTCGATGTTTTGCGGCATCGTTTCCTCGGTCCTGAGTGGCAAAAACGCAAAAAAGCTCAGCATCGGGTTGCTTTGCGTCAATCTCTGCCTGAGCGCTTCGGTGCTGGCCTATACGCTTTCATCCGGCGAAAGCTATGTCTATATGATGGGGCATTTTCCTGCGCCTTGGGGCAATGAAATCCGTGCGGGCGTATTGGAAGGCGTGCTGGCCTCTTTCTTCTGCGTTATCATGCTGCTCGCGCTGGTGGGCGGCCTGCGCCATATCGCCCAAGAGATCGAAAGCGGCAAACAGAACCTGTATTTTATTATGGTCGACCTGTTGCTGGCCTCGCTTCTCGCACTCATTTACACAAACGATTTGTTTACCGCCTATGTCTTTGTTGAGATCAATACGATTGCTGCCTGCGGCATGATCATGATCCGGCAGACCGGGCGCAGCTACGTTGCCGCTGCGCGCTATATGGTGATGAGCCTGCTGGGCTCCGGTTTGTTCCTAATCAGCCTATCCACTCTCTACGGCTTAACCGGACAGCTGCTGATGACCCCTGCACAGGGGGCTGTTGCGGCGCTGCGCGCCTCTGGCCAGTACATGGAGCCGCTGACCGTTACCATTGCGCTGATGACCGTCGGTCTGGCGATCAAGAGCGGCCTCTACCCCTTCCATTCTTGGATGCCGGAGACCTATGGCTACTCAACCGCATCGTCGTCGGCCATCCTGTCCAGCTTGGTATCCAAAGGCTATATTATCCTGCTGATTAAAATTTATTACCGCGTGCTGGGCAGTGAGAGCATCATGCACGGTAAAATCGTGAACCTGCTGTTCGTGTTCGGCTTGGCCGGCATGATTATGGGCTCGATCAGCGCCATTCGTGAAAGCGATATCCGCCGCATGATCGCCTTTTCCTCCGTCGCCCAAATCGGTTATATCTATATGGGCCTGGGGCTGGGGACGGAGGCTGGCGTGATCGCGTCGCTGTTCCACATCCTGTCGCATGCGGCCAGCAAGGGCCTGCTGTTCATCTCAGCAACCGGTCTGTCCGATGTCTCCGGCGGCAGCAAGCGGTTTAAGGATCTGCGCGGCGCGGGCTACCGCAATCCGATGGCTGCGGCCGGGTTTACGGTCGGCGCTATGAGCATGGTTGGCCTGCCGCTGTTTGCGGGCTTTATCTCCAAACTGCTGTTTGCGACGGCCGGCGTGCAGGATCCGACCAAAATGCTGCCCACGCTGATCTGCTTGGCCGTGTCCACCGTGCTGAATACCGTCTATTTCCTGCGTACGGTCTTAACCATCTTTACGCCGGTTGACGCGGACGCAGCGTCTAAGGCAAAGGCAAGGCAAATCACCCGCGGCTTTTCTCTGAAGCTGTCCGTGCTGTGCTTTATCGTACTCAACCTCGTGCTTGGCCTGTTCTCCGACCCGATAGTCGAAGCATTGCAGTCCGGCCTGCACATGTTCTCATAAGGAGGGGAAACGATGGAACTGATATGGATTCCCCTGCTGTTGGGGACCCTGCTGCTGGCAATACCTCCGCTGCGCAGAAACAAAACAGCGCGCACGGCCTATGTGCTGGCCTCTTTGCTGCTTGAATCGGGCCTGGCTGTACGTACGGCGCTTTCCCCCGGCATGTCGGCAACGCTCTGCCGGTTGGCGAATGATGTCGTCATCTCACTGCAGCTGGACGGCTTGTCCCGGCTGTTTCTCGTGATGTGTGCGGGCTTGTGGCTATTGACCGGCATCTTTGCCTTTGGCTATCTGCGTAACGATGCGCGGTCAGGCTGGTTCTTCGGCGTTTATATTTTGGTCTTCGGTACCATGACCGGCATCGGATGCTCGGCCAATCTGATCACGCTGTATCTATTTTTTGAGGCGCTGACGCTGACCTCCTCGCTGCTGGTGTTTTATCCCGGCACGCATGAGGCGTCTATGGCGGGGCTCAAGTACCTGTTTTATTCGATTGGCGGCGCATTCCTAGCGCTGACCGGTATTTTCTGCCTGTCCCGTATGAATGAGGGCCTGTTCTTCCGGCCTGGCGGGGTGGCGCTGTATACGGGCGCCATCGGCAGCCAGAGCGCCTTGCTGGTACTGGTCTTTCTGATGCTGATCGGCGTCGGGGCCAAAGCCGGTATGTATCCGCTGCATGGTTGGCTGCCTTCCGCCCATCCGGTCGCCCCTGCCCCGGCGAGCGCCGTGCTTTCTGGGCTGATTGTCAAGGCGGGCGTACTTTTTGCCATCCGTATCGTCTACTATATTGTCGGTGCGGACACCCTGCGCGGCACTTGGGTACAGTATACCTGGATGCTGCTGTCACTGGTGACCATCTTCATGGGTTCCATGCTCGCATATCTTGAGCCTGTGCTCAAAAAACGGCTTGCTTATTCAACGGTCAGCCAGGTCTCCTATATCTTGTTTGGCCTGTCCCTGCTGACCCCGGCCGGTATGCTCGGCGCGCTGCTGCACATGCTTTATCATGCCGTAGCCAAATGTGGGCTTTTTCTCGCGGCAGGCGCTTTTATCACCCAGACCGGCCGCACCCGGCTGGCCGACTTTGAGGGGATCGGGCAGGCCATGCCGGTCACCACCGCCTGCTTTGCGGCCTTTGGGCTGACGTTGGTTGGCATCCCCCCATTCTCTGGGTTTGTCAGCAAATGGTATCTGGCGGCCGGCGCCGTCGGTGCGGATATCGGGGCATTCCGTTTACTGGGCCCTGCCGTGCTGCTCGCCAGCGCGCTGCTGACTGCAGGCTATCTATTCCCGCCGGTTGTGCATGGTTTTTTTGCACCCGCACGCCCGCGTACGAAAGAAGCCTCCGCCGTCATGACCCTGCCGCTGGTGGTACTGGCGGTTTTATCGCTGGCGCTTGGGGTATTCACCCAACCGCTGCTCGATTTCCTGACGCCCATTGTCGGGGCGGTACTGTAAAGGAGGGGGAACTGTTTTGAATCCATTGTTAATGATCGTCCCCATCCTGCTGCCGGCGGCGGCGGCGGTATGGCTGCGCCTGACCCGGGCCGAGGGCAAGCGCATGGAGGCGGCGCTGTTTATACTGGTGCTGCTGAATTCGGCGCTAGTCTGGGCGCTGATCCTGCGCCGGCCCCCGCAGGAGTTGACCCTGTTCGGTTTTACCGGGGATTTGACCGTTACGCTGCGGCTGGACGGCGTAGGTTCGGTGTTTGCCGGGCTAGTTGCTGCGCTTTGGCCGCTAGCGACCCTGTACGCCTATTCATATATGCACGAAGATAAGCGTATCAATGTTTTTTTGACCTGCTATACGCTTACCTATTCGGTCACACTGGGCATTGCGTTTGCGGGCAACCTGCTGACGCTTTACCTGTTCTATGAAATGCTGACTTTGGCCACCGTCCCGCTGGTGATGCACGATATGACCCGCGAGGCATTGGCAGCGGCGCGAAAATATCTGTATTATTCCTTGGGCGGCGCGGCTTTTGCCTTTATGGGTATTGTATTCCTATCCTTTTATGGCGCAACGCTTGATTTCACGCCGCTGGCGGCCCACATCAACAGTGGCATGATGCTGGAGCACCGGGATATGATGATGGTGGTTTACGGGATGACCTTCTTCGGATTCAGCGTCAAGGCAGCGATGTTCCCTTTCCACGGCTGGCTGCCGTCCGCCTCCGTCGCACCTACGCCGGTCACTGCGCTGCTGCATGCGGTGGCGGTCGTCAAGTCGGGTGCGTTTGCCATCCTGCGGTTGACCTATTTCAGCTATGGCACGATCTTCCTGGCGAATACCCGCGTGCAAAAGGTCGTTATGCTGGCGGCGATGGTCACTGTGGTATTTGCTTCAACGATGGCGGTCAAAGAAGTCCATTTTAAGCGCAGGCTTGCGTATTCAACCGTTTCCAATCTTTCTTATATCCTGCTGGCCGCATCTGCAATGACCCGTTTGGGGCTGATGGCGGCAATGGCCCATATGATCTACCATGCCGTAATGAAATGCTGTGCCTTCTTCTGTGCAGGCGCGGTGATGCATCAGGCGAAAAAGAACTATATTTATGAATTGGACGGTATTGGACGTAAAATGCCCGTAATTTTCGGATGCTTTACGATCGCCTCAATTTCACTGATCGGCATCCCGCCGTTGGCGGGCTTTCTCAGCAAATGGACGATCGCCGAGGCGCTGTTGACCGCGCCCGACGGCTCGCTTGCCAAAGCCGGCCTTGGCTGCCTGATGACAGCGGCATTCCTGACGGCGGTTTACATGCTGACCGTTGTGGTACGCGCCTTCCAGCCGGTACCGGAGGGGCAGTTGGAAGGGGTACGGGATCCTGACTGGAAAATGACCGTACCGATCGGCCTGCTGGCGGCCGCAATCGTGGTGCTGGGCCTGTGTTCACAGCC
Source organism: uncultured Butyricicoccus sp. (assembly GCA_947575935.1). Taxonomy (GTDB): domain Bacteria; phylum Bacillota; class Clostridia; order Oscillospirales; family Butyricicoccaceae; genus QXXE01. The sequence goes on from CANPPM010000096.1 coordinate 7,119, forward strand.
GCTGCTCGCGCTGCTGGAAACGATTGCGGCCGAGCAGCTGTAAGGAGGGATGGAAATGCAATCTATATTGATGATTCCACTGTGCGGCGCTCTGCTGACAGCCCTGTGTGGAAAAAAGCATGGGAAGGCTGCCAACCTTCTGGCCCTCGCCGCCGAGGCGCTCGCGCTTGCCGCCGCACTGCTTTTGCTGCAGACGGTACGGGCAGGGCAGGCAGAAACCCTCTTTCTGGGGATTGCCGGCGACGGCCTGCTGTTTGCTGCCGACGGTTTCCGCGCCCTCTGGGCGGTACTGATCTGCTTTGCATTTTTGATGAGCGGGCTGATGTGTCCGGAATACCTCAACCGCGCGCATGCCCGCTATCAGACGGCAACGCTGCTGGCCCTGTTCGGGACGCTTGGCGTCTTCCTGTCCGCAACATACTTGACCTTTTTCGTTTGTTTCGAGCTGATGAGCCTTTCCTCCTGGCTATGGGTTCTGCACGAGGAGACCGGCGATGCCAAATATGCGGCAAATACGTACCTTGCGGTTGCAGTGCTTGGCGGTATGGTATTGCTGATGGGGGTATTCCTGACAGGCGGCGGCCATTTTGATGCGCCTGCATTGTGGGCGGAAGCGCCGGGCTGGGTGCGTTATCTGACCGGAGGGCTGCTGCTGTTCGGCTTTGCGGCCAAGGTAGGGCTTTTCCCGCTGCATTTCTGGATGCCAATGGTATACCCGGTCACTCCTGCACCTGCAAGCGCACTGCTGTCCGGCGTGCTGACCAAATGCGGTGTATTGGGCATGCTGCTGCTGGCCGTCACAATGTTCCGCGGAGATTTCCGTTGGGGTGAGATCCTCCTAGCGCTTGGGGTTGTGACGATGGTTCTGGGGGCGCTGCTCGCGGTATTTTCAATCGACCTGAAGCGTACGTTGGCCTGCTCGTCGGTTTCACAGATCGGCTTTATTTCGGTCGGCGTCGGGCTGATGAGCCTTTTGGGGGAAGAAAACCTGTTGGCGGTACGCGGCGCCATGCTGCACATGGTCAACCATACGCTGATCAAGCTGGTACTGTTCCTGGCGGCAGGCGTATTCGCAATAAACCGCGGGACGATGGATCTCAACCGCCTCCGGGGGGCTGGCCGTGGAAATCTCCCGCTGCTTCTGGTATTTTTGACCGGAGCGTATTCGGTCGCAGGCCTGCCGGGCGGCAGCGGTTACCTCAGCAAGACGATGCTGCATGAGGCAATTGTAGAATATACCGGTATCGTCGAGCGCGCGCAGGGCGTTTTCATACCGCAGCTGCACGTGGTTGAGTGGCTGTTCCTGCTGTCAGGCGGCCTGACGCTGGCCTATATGCTCAAACTATTTGTGACGCTTTTCGTGGAAAGGCCTGCTCAACAGCCCAAACCGCTTCACATGAGCGCAGGCACATTGACGGCGCTGGTTGTCCCTTCTGTCGTGCTCTGGGTACTGGGCGCTGCGGCGCATCCTGTAACCGACAAACTGTTGGACTTTGCACAGCCTGCGCTGTCCGGCGGCCATATGAAGCAGCCCCTGACCTATTTTTCGTTGTCCAATCTGAGCGGGGCATGCATTTCCCTTGTGGCTGGTGCAGCGGTCTATCTCCTTCTGGTACGCCGGCTGCTGACGCGGGATGGGACGCTGATCAATGCTGTGCCGGGTTGGTGTGATCTGGAACGGAGCTTGTACCGTCCGCTTTTTCTGCGTCTGCTCCCGGGCGCGGCAGGGCTTTTATGCCGTCTGCTGGACTGCTCGTTGGACGGGGCGGTCGTACTGCTGCGCCGGCTGGCGCTGCGCGACCTTGGCCGTCCCAAGCGCGCGGTTGCAGGGCTCTGGCTGACGGATTCCTTCGGCCGATTATGTGACCGTGTGTTGTCGCTCATAAACCGCACCTTCCGTCGAAAGAATCCAATTACGCACCGCTCCTTTGTGTATGAATTTGCCGAAAAGGAACGTGAGCTTGCAGCATCAGGCCGTTTAATCACGGCCAGCCTCTCTTTTGGCATGCTGCTGGCCTGTGCCGGCTTAGTCGCAACACTGCTTTACCTGTTGTTTTAAAGGTTTGCCCGCCCGCCGTTTTTCGGTGGGCGGGCGTTTGTCTGCCTTGGCGCCCTCCTCCTAACAGAGCCGTTTCGGAAATGAGAAAGCCGGATTGCAAATGCAATCCGGCAGCGCTTCTCTCTGCCTTTGGCCGGCGGGTTTCTTGAGAACAGCTCGTTTTCCAAGCGTTTTTGACATCAAAAAAACAGCCGACGCCGGCGGCTGCGAAAGGCTGTGAAAAGGGGACTGTCTG
>CANPPM010000097.1 GCA_947575935.1 uncultured Butyricicoccus sp.
GAATGGTGGGATTTATTCTGTTTGTGCCAGCCGGAATAAATTACATATGGGTGGCGGTTTTCTAGGCCCCGATGCTGTTGTCATAGAGATTCCGAATGATAGACAGATAGAGGATCCCTTCGCTTGTATGGATAAATATCCGTCCCCCATTTTTTGTTGGGAGCATCTGCCTGGAAGTCTCTGTTGAGGAGATTCTCATACTTGTGTGTCTGCCGCCCCATCTGGAACCACCTTCTTGGCCTGCGGATCTCTGCCAACAGGTCATACTTCTTCCTCTTTTTTTCCCTGACATAATAATTACCCCCTATGTAGTCCTATTTTCCTACATAGGGGGCTTTTTGTTTATTGTCCGCTTTTACTGGTTCAGCGCACATACCAAAAACGGATTTTTGTGTTTTTTAATGATTCCTGGCTTCAAACGAGATGAGCTGCTTGCTGATCTGCATTTGGTTGCATGAGGTTGCATGAGAAATATGTTGCGCCCAATCGACCTGTTGGAAATAGACCTTATGCAATGCCTGTGGGCAGCTTTTGCTCGGATGGATTTGCCTGCGTGGCTGTTTCTGTGGCGGGCTGCTCGGCTTTGGCGGCGGTCACGGTACGGGTCGTACCGCCGGAAATGTAGGTTTTCCCGCATTCCGGGCAGATATCGGTATGCAGTGTCACGCTTTGGCTTACGACTTTGCGCCCCTCCTGCTGTGCCTTGGTTTGCTCATGCGAAACATGCTCCATTTCGTGGCCGCGTACAGCGGATGCAACGTTTTCCGGCGCGATGCGGGTTGGGGTCTGGAAGGAAACGCTCATATCGTCTGAACCGTCCTGATACTTGCGCTGCTCGCAGGTCTCACACTTGCCCTCTTCGGCGGCTTTCTGCACGCCTTCGGCGCCAACAGGGGCGCTGCTTTTGGCGGGTGCGCTGGGAGCTTGGTCGGCCTGCGCTTCTGCACCGGGGTACTGGATGCGCAATCGTACGGCTGCCTCGGCAGCATCCGCACCCGGATAGTTGGGGATGCCCGTCCAAGCCGCCTCAGGCAGATTCATTGAGGTACCCGCGCCGCTGTTTTGGAATAGGGAAGCGGCTGTGGGCGCTTGCTGCGGTGTGTTTTGCGCGTATTGAATGCGCATTCGAACAGCCTCTTCAGCCGCATTCATGCCCCATGTGGGGAGGGTTTGTGCGGTTTGTGATGCAGCGTCTGCCTGTACGGATGGTACGGGGCGTACCCGTTCGACCGGCGCTTCCGGGGTAGCCGCTTTTTTTGCCGCATAGGTGGGGATTTGTCCCTGCGCCTGTGCGGTGCGTACAGCTGCCGCGACCCCATAGGAACCGCTGTAGGATCCGCCGCCTGGGAAACGATAATAAGCATTCAGACCGGAGATGCCATTTAAACCAGAAATCCCATTCATACGTATCACCTCTTTCCTCGTCTATCATTTATAAGTATAGCAGCATTTTCCGAAAGTGCAAGAGCCGGCACGCACTTTTTTGAGGGGGGAGGCTGCTTGACGCGGCGTTGGCGGCGTGGTATTCTGTAACAGAAGATTGCTGCCGGAGGGGATGAAATGTGAAGAGACAGGAAATCAGGCCGGAGCAGCTGGAAAAATGCAATTTTGCCGCGCTTTTGGAGCGCCTGCGTCTGGAAGAATCCGACTTTGACGGCTATGCTTTTTCTGGGGAGGTTTTCCGGGGAGAGGCGCTGTATGGTACGGCCTTTACCCGCTGCCATTTTTCCCACTGCTGTTTTTCGGATGCAGAACTTGGCCGGTGCAGTTTTTTGGACGTGGTGTTTGAGGCGTGTGATTTTTCCAATACAAACCTGTCCGAAAGTTTTTGGCAGCGCTGCACGTTGACCGGCTGCAGGCTGGTTGGCGCACGGCTGGACGGCGCGCGGTTCCGGCAGAGCGGCTTGCACGACTGCAGCGCCAGATATGCGGGATTTGACCGGGCGGGTTTTCAGCACGTTCTGTTGGACCGCTGCGACTTCCAGTCGGCGTATCTGCGGGCCTGTAAATGGAAACAGACGGAAGTGAAACACTGCCGGTTCCTTGACACGAATTTTTATCAGACTTCGCTGGCTGGGATGGACTTTACATCGTCGGATATCGGAGGTTGGACGCTGTCAGAGGACGCTGTGGAGCTGCGTGGCGCGGTGGTTACGCCGTTGCAGGCGGTCGATCTGGCCGGACGGCTGGGGCTGGTGGTGCGGGATGGTCTGTAGCGCCGTCGGTTTGAACTGCAGGGGTGGGCGCACTTCTGCAGCGTATTTTAGAGAGAAAGCTTGCATTAGGAGGCTATATGCGAATTTTTACAGGCCGTGCGGCCAGTGGAAAAACCGAGCGCATTTTGTCAGAGATCGCTTCGTCGTGCTTGATACCGGGTACGCGGCAGCTGCTGATTGTGCCCGAGCTGTTTTCCCATGAATACGAGCGGCGGCTAGCCGGGGCTACCGGCAATTGCGGGGCGCGTACTGCCGAGGTCCTTTCCTTCACACGGCTTGCTGTGCGTGTGTTTGCCGAGGCGGGGGGGCTGGCCGAGACCGTGCTGACCCCTGCGGGGCGGCTTCTTACCCTGCGGGAAGCGATGACGCGCGTGCATACGCACTTGAATGTATGCGCTGCGGCGCTGGAACAGCCTGAATTGCTGCGCGAAACACTGACCATAATTGATGAGCTGAAGACCTGCCGGGTTGCGCCGGAGACGCTCTTTCGGGCGGCGAAAGAAGGGGAGGATGCCGCGCTTTCCTGTAAGCTGCAAGAGCTGGCGGTCATTTATACGGCTTATGACCGTTTGTGCGCGGACAATCTGCCCGACCCGCGTGACCGTCTGACGTTGCTGGCCGCCCGTTTGCCAGAAAGCGGGGTGCTGCAGGGCGCCAGTGTATATATTGATTGCTTTGCTTCTTTTACGCCGCAGGAACTGGAGGTTATCCGGGTGATGGTCGAAAGCGGGGTTGACCTGACCATTTCTGTGCTGAGCGACCTGGACGAGAAAGAAGTTTTTGTGTCAGGGTGCAAGACGGTCGCCCGGCTGCGGCGGATGGCAATGCGCCGTGGGATTCCCTGTGAGCTGACGTCGTTTGGGGAGGGCAAGCTTGAGAAACCGTCTGACCTTGCGGTTTTGGAGCGGCAGGCGCTGTTGCCAGTGACAGATGCCCACCCCTCGGATGGGCACAGCGTACATATTTTTGAGGCTGCGTCCCCGTATGAAGAATGTGAGCATGCCGCGGCCTATATCCGGAAGACAGTTCGGGAGACTGGCGCGCATTGGCGTGATTTTGTAATAGCGGCGCGTTCTATGGACGGCTATGCCGCTGCGCTGCATATGGCGATGTCGAGGTATGGGATTCCGGTCTTTTTGGCGGAAAAGGCCGATCTGCTTGCCAAGCCTGCGCTGGCGTTGGTTACCGGCGCGCTGGACGCCTGCAGCGAATATTGGCGGTATGAAGATCTGTTTGCTTGCTTGAAAACCGGTTTGTGCGGGCTTGCGCCCGATGAAATTGACCGGTTGGAAAATTATGTGCTGACTTGGCGCATCCGGGGAGGCGCGTGGGAGCGAGAATGGACCGGGCATCCGGCCGGCTATGGGATTCCTTTTGACGAAACGTCCAGGGCCGAGCTGGAGGCGCTTAACCGGCTGCGGACCCGCGCCATTGCGCCCTTTGCCGCGCTGCGGGCATCGTTGAAGGCGGCGGAAACGGCGGGTGCGTGCGTGAAGGCGCTGTATGCGTTTCTGGAAGAGTTGGACGTACCGCAGGCACTCGAAAACCGCGCAGCCCGGCATGAGGCTGCCGGGCGTTTGCAGCTGGCTGACGAGTACCGGCAGCTTTGGGAGATTCTGCTTTCGGCGCTTGAGCAGTTTTATTGGACTGTGGGAGATCGCACCATGCGAGGCGGTGAATTTGCAAGGCTGCTGCCGGTGGTGCTCGGTGAATATGACGTCGGTACGATACCGGTTTCACTTGACCGGGTCAGCTGCGGCGAGATTGACCGCGTTTGTACCGGCGTCAGTGTTCCGTACCTGATCCTGCTGGGGGCCAATGACGGCCTGCTGCCGAAAACGCCGTCTTCTCGTGGGTTGTTAAGTGATGCGGAACGTGAGATGCTTGACGGCCTGGGGATTGAATTGTCGGCTTCGGGTACAGAGCGGCTGCTGATGGAACAGGAGACCTTGTATCACGCGCTTTCCTGTCCGCGGTCGAAACTGTTGCTCAGCTATGCGGTTCATGATGCGGCGGGTAAAGAGCTGCGTCCCTCTTATTTGGTCGGCACAATCCGGCGGCTGCTCCCCGGTGTGCCGTTTGTATGCGGCCTTCAGCAGATGCAGTACGACCGGCTGGAGGCAGAGCGGCCCGCATTGGAGCTTGCCGCCGCATACCTTTGCGGGGACCGTTCTCCGGCGGTTGCGGCAGCTTATCGGAAATACCAGAGGGATGAGCGGTTGCTGGCCGCATGCGGCAGCCGTCAGTCGCGCGGGCCGCTGACGGATCCGCGTACGATCGACGGACTGTACGGAAAGGCGGTTCATTTGACCGCATCTCGTGTGGATCGCTTTTATTCCTGCCGGTTTGCCTTTTTTATGCAGTATGGGCTTAAGGCAAAGCCCCGGCGGGAGGCGCGCTTTTCAGCCCCGGAAACCGGCGCCTTCATTCATTATGTGCTTGAAAATTGTCTGCGCTGCCTTGGCGAGCGGGAGGGCGGCGCTGCGGCTGCCGATGAAAGGACCGTACGTGCCGTGCTGCGCAGGGTCGTGCAGCAGTATATTGATGAGGAGTTGGGCGGGATACAGGACAAAAGCGCGCGGTTTCGATATTTGTTTCACCGTCTGGCTAGCTCGATGGAAACGATTCTGTCCGGTGTCCTGGAAGAAATGCGCAGCTCTGACTTTGTGCCGGTTGACTATGAGCTGGAGTTTTCACATGGGGGGGAACTGCCGCCGGTGACGGTAAAGCAGGACGAGATTTCGGTCGCACTGTCGGGCAAGGTTGACCGGGTGGATGGTTATATAAAAAATAGGCGGCTGTATGTCCGTATCATGGATTATAAAAGCGGAAAAAAGTCATTTTCTTTGTCGGACATTTGGTATGGGCTGAATATGCAGCTTATTATCTACCTGCATGCGCTGCAGGAAAAGGGATTAGACCGGTACCGTGCACGTTTGGCTGAAAGCCTGGATGAGATCGTTCCGGCAGGTGTGTTGTATGTTCCTGCGCGTGACGAGCTGCCGGACGCTGAGCGCAGCACGACGGAGGAGGGGCTCGATTTGCTGCGTGCGAAGGCACTGCGGCGCTCAGGGCTTCTAAGCGATGATATGGATATTTTAGAAGCGATGGAGCATGGCCTGTCTGGAACCGCGCGGTTTCTTCCGGTTACGGTCCGGCTTCCCCGCAAGGATAAGGAGAAGGAGGGACCGGTACTTGGCAGCCGCTCATCGGTCGCTGATTTGGAGAGATTTGGGCGGCTGGCACGATATACACAGAAGAAGCTGCTTGAAATGGGGCAGGAGCTGCGGAAGGGATCGTGCGTTGCAGATCCCTTCCGGCATGGCCAGGAGGATAGCTGCCTGTACTGTGATTATCGCGCCGCGTGCCGGTTTGATGAAACTGCAGGGGACCAAAAGCGGAGCCTGCGTACGATAAAAGACGAGGAATTTTGGGAGCAGATCGGGGGTGGACAGCATGTGGACAAATGATCAGCTGCGGGCAATCACCGAACGCGGCGGCGAGTTGATTGTATCGGCGGCGGCGGGCTCGGGCAAGACAGCGGTGCTGGTCGAACGTGTGATTGGTCGGCTGACCGATGCGAAGCATCCGGCCGACATTGACCGGTTTCTGTTGGTTACCTTCACCAATGCGGCAGCGGCAGAGATGCGCGGCAAGCTGTCGGCGGCCATTTCATCACGTCTTGAAGCAAATCCGCTGGATGCACGCCTTCGGCGGCAGCTGCTGCTGGTGCATCGGGCGCAGATTACCACGGTGCATTCGTTTTGCCTATCGCTTGTACGGGAACAGGCGCCTGCGCTTGGGATTTCGCCGGATTTCCGGATCGCGGACGAGCGCGAGGTTCTGCTGCTCAAAAATGAGGTGCTGGAAGACACGCTGGAGGCGCTTTATGAGGAAAGTCAGGCCGATTTTATGGCGTTGGCGGAGCAGTTGCTGAGTGGGCGTGACGACCGGCGCTTGTCGGGGGTGGTGCTGGATACCTTTGAAAAGCTGCAGGCCCATCCCGATCCGGACGTTTATTTGCAGCGGGCGGCCGGGGGCGGCGAAGCCGGTTCGCCGGCGGATTCACGCTTTGGGCAGGTGCTTTTGAATGAGGCAAGGGAGGCTGCGGAATATGGACGGGCCTTTCTGCAGCTGGCAATAGAGCAGATAGAGGGGGACGAGGCGCTGGAGACCGCGTACTTGCCCGCTTTTTTGGACGATGTCCGTCAGGCGGAGGCGCTGCTTGCCAGGATTGATGCGGGGGACTGGGATGGGGCGGTCGATGCTGGGCGTGCAGTCTCGTTTGCCCGTCTCAAGGGCCTGCGCGGTTTCCCCGATAAAGAGCTGCTTGAGGAACTGAAGGGGATGCGTCAGGAGTGGAAGGATTGTGTCGAGCGTGTCAAAAAACGCCTGCTTCATGTCACCGCAGATGAGGCAGCGATCGATCGGGCGCTGACAGCGCCCTCCATGCGTGGGCTCGCACATGCAGTATACACTTTTTCCACACGGTTTGCAGAAGAAAAGCGCAGGCGCGGCCTGGCAGATTTCAATGATCTGGAGCATTTTGCAGTGAGGCTGCTGCTGCAGGACGGACGCCCAACTGCGCTTGCGGAGAGCCTTTGCCAGCGGTATGAAGAGATTTTGGTTGATGAGTACCAGGATACAAACGCGGTGCAGGATGCAATTTTTGGGGCGCTCGGGCGGCATAATTTGTTTATGGTCGGCGATGTAAAACAGAGTATCTACGGTTTCCGTTTAGCAAACCCATATTTATTTTTACAGAAATATCGTGAAGCGGTGGACAAGGCGGCGGCGGACGAGCCAAGAAGAGTGGTGCTGAGCAGAAATTTCCGTTCGCGGCGGCAGGTGCTGGACAGCGCCAACTACTTGATGCGGGCGGTTATGCGAGAGTCGGTCGGCGACCTTGCGTATACGGAACGGGAAATGCTGTATCTAGGTGCGGAATATCCAGAACCGGAGGATCCGCGTTATCAGACCGAAGTGCTGCTGCTGGATGCTGCCGGACAGGAGGAAGACCCTTCCGGAAAGACCGGGGCAGAGGCTGCAATGGTGGCTGCACGCATTGACCGGCTGCTGCGGGAAGGGCTGCCGGTATCCGATCGGGCGCGTGGTGTGATTCGTCCGGCCGAGCCGGGAGATGTTGTGATATTGATGCGTTCCCCCAAGCGGAAGGCTGCGGTGTATCGGGCGGCGTTGGCCGCATATGGTTTGACCGTGCGCACAGAGGAGAGTGAGGGCCTGTTGCATACGGCAGAGGTCGGCACAATGGTATCGATGCTTGCGGTAATCGATAATCCCAGGCAGGATATCGATTTGGTCGGTGTGATGCGTTCCCCGCTATTTGGGTTTTGTGAGCAGGAGTTGGCGGACATTCGCCTGTATGATAAAACGGTGTCCTTTTATGATGCGGTACAGCTTGCGGCGGAAAAAAACGAGCGGGCGAAAGGGTTTTTGGAACGGCTGGCACAGCTGCGTGATTTTGCCTGTGATCAGCCCGTATACCGGCTGCTGTGGCAGATTTATGATGAGACAGGGGCGCTGGCGCTTTATGGCGCGCTGCCGAATGGGGCGCAGCGGCAAAAGAATTTGATGAGTTTTTTTGAACGTGCGCGCGTATATGAATCGCAGGGCTTTCGGGGACTGTTTGGGTTTAACCGACTGCTGCGTGGGATGTTGGAAGCAGGTGAGGATTTTGAGGCGGTCAAGGCGGATACGGGTGTGGGCGCGGTGCGCCTGATGTCGATCCACAAATCGAAGGGGCTGGAATTCCCCGTGGTTGTGCTTGCCGACTGCGCTAAGAGCTTTAATGAGCAGGAGCAGACCGATCCGATTCTAGTGCATTCGGAGTTGGGATTTGGCGCGAAGGTGCGGGACTTGCAGCGTGGGATTCAGTATCCCAGCCTGGAGCGGCAGGCGATTGCGGCGCGGATGCGGCGGGAGATGGTCAGCGAGGAGCTGCGTATTTTATATGTCGCACTTACGCGGGCGAAGGAAAAACTGATTCTTACCGCATCGTCCGGGCAACTGAATGCGCGGTTGGAAAAATGGGCGCGGTTTGCCGCAATGGAACGACTTCCGGATTATGCGATGGGTGCGGTACGCTCGCCGCTTGCGTGGATTTTGACGCCGTTGCTGAGGCATCCCGCTGCAGCGTGCCTGCGGGAGCGGGTGCAGACCGTTGTTCCTGTGGAAACCGGTGCACCGGATGTATTTACGGTAGAGATTGTGCAGCCGGGCGATGCGCAGGAGCTGTTGATCAAGGGGCCGCCATCACAACCGGAGGTGGAAGAGAGCGGATTGCAGGTAGCGCCTATGTTGGTATATCCAGAGGCATTTCTAGCAGATATCCCTGCGAAGCTGACCGCGACTGGCGTCAAGCGAACTTATAAAGCGGAGGAGGCGGCAGAGGATACGCCGGTTCCACCGCGCGAGATGGTCCTGCGTCGTCCTTTTTTTGAAAAGCGGCCGTTGACAGCAGCTGAGCGTGGTACAGCCCACCACCTGTTTCTACAGTTTGCAAGATATGAGGGGTTGGATACGTGTGCAGGTGTGGAACAGGAGATTGCACGGCTGCGGAGTTTGAAAATTTTATCCGAGGAACAGGCGGATGCGGTGGAGCCCAAACGGATTCTGCGCTTCTTTCATTCTTCGCTCTATCAAACGATCTTGGCCTCGGGCACGGTACGCCGAGAGTTTAAGTTTTCGGTATTGGTTCCAGCGGCGTACTTTGACAAGGCTGCCGAACGCGCGCCCGAAGAAAAGGTGCTTCTGCAGGGGGTGATTGACTGCCTGATGGAGAGTGAGGAAGGCTTTACCGTTGTAGATTTTAAAACGGACCGTGTTTCTGAGGAGGAGGCATATGCCCGGGCAGAGTCATATCGCGAGCAGCTGGACGCCTATCGTTTGGCGGTAGAAACGGTCTTTGGAAAGCCTGTCATCCGGCAGGTGTTGTTTTTTCTGGCAATTGGAGTGGAAGTTGAAGTAAAATAGTGCGTTTTTGCAATTTTTTGACCGGCAAATTCGAGATCTGGTTTGCCGGTCGAAAAAAGTTAAAAAAATTTGTCAAAAAACTATTGACAATCCAAGGGGGTCGTGGTATTATAAATAAGCTGACCGGCACGGAAGC
>CANPPM010000098.1 GCA_947575935.1 uncultured Butyricicoccus sp.
GAAACACTTGACGCACGAAAAGCACTGTTAATAGAACAACGCGACCAACTGACAGCAAGGATGGCCGATATGCAGCGCTCACTGGACCGGCTGAATGAAAAAATTGATCGCTATGATCAAGGACTGATGCGGATAGACTAAAGCCTTTTTGAAAACCATCAAAGCAGCCAAACAAAAATATAGGCAAGGCAAAAAACGGTCGTGAAGAAATGTAAAAATTCGATTTAAAGCTTGATTTTTCATCCAATTAATGGTAAAATAATAAAAAAAGAGGTGGCTTTTATGAAACCAACGTTGGATCAAATTATGACATCCGTAAAATACCTTCCACAGAAAACCGTCGGTAAATATTCCGGAGTTCCCCTTTTAGATCTGCTGACTGATTTAGGCGTCGGAGTCATAGACGCAGCCGACGTAAAAGAAAAATTACTGCTTCTGGAAAGAAAAGGGAAAGTAACCCTGGTCTGTATGGATCCCCCCAACAGTTCCCATATTGTTGCAGTCCGATACAGACGATAAGAAACGACAAAACAAACAATGGCATTCAAAACAAAACGGCGGATGAATACGATATGATTCTTGTCATACTGTATCCATCCACCGTTTTATTCTCTACCATTTCAAAGCGTCTTTACCTGCCTGCTTTCTTATGTGTTGTGGTCGGAGGAATGAAATTTTTTCAGATTGCCAATCTTATCCGCGCGGATATCCATTTCACGGGTCACATCATCTAATGAAACGCCGCAAAACTCCATCATGACCATCAAATGATAAAAAACGTCGTTAATTTCGCCAATCAACTCCGTCTTATCAGCATTTTTTGCAGCAATAATTGTTTCCGCACATTCTTCCCCGACCTTTTTCAAGATCTTATCTAGACCTTTTTCAAACAAATAACAGGTATACGAGCCCTCCATTGGCTCCTCCCGCCGCCGGTGAATCACTTCCGCCATTTGTTCAAAAGAATTCATCCCTTCTCCTCCTTATGCCATAGCTCTGTATAAAAGCAAGTCCTGTGGCCTGTATGACAAACTGGCCCGACCGGCGTACCAGAATAAATTAAAGTATCATCATCACAATCTGACAAAATTTGTGCAACATAAATATAATTTCCAGAGGTTTCTCCCTTATTCCATAGCTTTTGACGGCTGCGAGAAAAAAACCATGCCGTCCCGCTCTCCATCGTCCGGCGCAGCGCCTCTTCATTGGCATAGCCAAGCATCAAAATTTCCCCATTTTGCTCATTCTGACAAATAACCGGAATCAAAGAATCCTTTACAAAAAAACGTTTTAAATCCATAATACCACCATCACTGGCGCACTGGAAGACCCTTGTCTGCAAGATACGCCTTAACCTCTCCGATCTTCAGCTCTCCATAATGGAACAACGAAGCTGCCAATGCGGCATCCGCCCCCGTCTTTTCAAATATTTCAGAAAAATGTGAAAGCGTCCCGCATCCACCAGATGCAATCACCGGAATTCCAACCGATTGGCAGACTGCCTCCGTCAATTCCAAATCAAATCCAGACTTTGTACCATCACGATCCATCGAAGTCAGCAAAAGCTCCCCTGCGCCTCGCCGGTAAACCTCACGCGCCCATTCAACCACATCCATGCCAGTCGGGGTGCGTCCACCTGCCACATAAACCTCAAAACCAGATGGGGTCTTTCCGGTCCGCCGTCCATCAATCGCAACCACCACACACTGTGAACCATATTTCTCTGCAGCTGCATCTATCAAGCACGGGTTCTTTACTGCGGCCGAATTTACCGAAATTTTATCCGCACCAGCACGCAGGATCTCTTTAAAATCGTCCGCCGTACGGATACCGCCGCCTACCGTTACAGGGACAAAAACCGCCCGGCAGGTACGCCGCACCACATCGGCAATCGTATCACGGTTTTCACAAGTAGCGGTAATATCCAGAAAAACGATCTCGTCTGCCCCCTGCATGGAGTAAAATTTAGCCAACTCTACCGGATCTCCTGCATCACGCAGCCCAACAAAATTGATGCCCTTGACGACGCGTCCATCTTTCACATCCAAACACGGGATAATCCGTTTAGCAAGCATCACTCGGCCTCCCGGATCGCAGCTGCCAAATCCAGTGTGCCCGTGTAAACGGCCTTGCCCGCAATCGCCTCATGAATTCCCATCTTCTTCAGCTCCCGCACATCCTCTAGTGTCGAAATACCGCCGGAAGCGACAATTCTACACGATACAGCACCACGTAGCGCCCGCAACTGATCAAAATTAGGCCCCTCGAGCATGCCATCCTTTTCAATGTCAGTGAAAATAATTGTTTTGACACCATAACCCGCCATCTTTTTGGCAAAGGCAATATAATCCTCTCCCGAGTCGTTCATCCATCCTTCCGTACGCACAGTACCGCCTCGTGCATCAATACCAACCGCAATCCGTTCCCCGTATGCAGCGACCGCCTCTTTGACAAAATGCGGATTTCGCACTGCTGCCGAACCAATAACCACACGCGAAACCCCAAGGCCCAGCACGTGTTTCACATCCTCCATCGAACGAATGCCGCCGCCTAGCTCAACCGCCGCACTAGTTTGATCTATCACACGCCGCACCACACTATAATTCGCACGAGAGCCACTTTTGGCCCCGTCCAGATCAACCATATGAATAAGCCGTGCTCCCGCCGAAAGAAAGCCCTTTGCAGTCTCAACCGCATCTTCAGCGACCTTATGCGCAGTCGCATAATCCCCCCTCTTCAAGCGGACACACTGCCCGCCCTTGAGGTCAATTGCTGGTAAAATAATCATGACCTCTCCTCCGTCAGCTTAATAAAATTCTGTAAAATCGTTAACCCAATTTGACCGCTCTTCTCCGGATGGAACTGGCAGCCGAATAACTGCCCCTGCGCCACCATAGCCGGAACTTCGCCGCCGTAATCGGTCACACAGGCAAGATCCGCTCGATTTGCTGGTTTCGCCATAAAAGTGTGCACAAAATAAACATACTCCCCTGATTTCAACCCAGCCGTCAGTGCATTCGGGCGCACAATTTCAAGCGCGTTCCAGCCAATCTGCGGCAATTTAAGCGACGTTTTTATTCGCTCGATTCTGCCAGGCAGAAGACCAAGCCCCCTGCACCAGCGTACCTCATCCGACTCCTCAAACAACAGCTGCATCCCAAGACAGATACCAAGAAACGGTTTGGCCTTTGCCGCCGCCAGCACGGTATCCAGCAATCCAGAACCGCGCAACGCCTCCATCGCATCTGGGAAAGCCCCAACGCCCGGCAAGATAACCCCCGCCGCGTTCTGAATCTGCTCAGGCGACGCCGCAATGCGACTCTCCGCGCCAAGAAAATCAAGCGAATTTCGCACACTCATTAAATTCCCCGCGCCATAATCAACGATCGCAATGTATCCCATTCTGAATGATCAACCTACCTTAGCCTTTCAGGTCCCTCAGTCAATATATGAACCGCTACCCCGCCACTTGATTTGACTGATGACCTCCAAAATGAAAAACTCGAACTATAAATCCTGATTCTGCTTTCCATGTTTCAAAAAATTACCTATTCCATATCCTGAATGTATGCATCGGCGCCTCAACAGCATCTACCTCCCCCTGCCTCCACAACAGCATTCAAAGCGCCGCATCCCCAGCATCGTTTTAATGGCTTTTATCCATCGAGGTATGGCCTACAGAACCCCTTTCGCACTCAGTATTTCATCCTTTTCTGTCAATACAACCGCCTGACGCAACGCCCGCGCCAACGCCTTAAACAACGACTCTGTAATGTGGTGTGCATTGTCACCGTAAAAGCTTTTCAGATGCAGGGTTAATCCAGCATGGACCGCAAACGCCCGCATAAATTCCACTGTCAGGCAAGTATCATACTGCCCGCACATCGCCTGCGGCATGGGCGCGTCGAAAACAAGGAAAGGACGTCCCGAGCAATCCAACGCACAGAACCCCAAGGCCTCATCCATCGGCACATAGGCCGAGCCAAACCGCGCAATGCCACGCTTATCTCCCAGCGCCTGCTGCAGCGCCTGCCCAAGCACGATACCAATATCCTCAACTGTATGATGCCCGTCAACTCTCAAATCTCCCTGACACATTACGCGCAAGCCAAATCCTCCATGCACAGCAAAGGAAAGAAGCATATGGTCAAAAAAACCGATACCAGTATCAACCGCGTGCTCCCCGCCTTCCAGGCAAAGGGAAAGCTCAATCCTGGTTTCACGGGTCTCCCGCGTAATCTCCACACTGCGCATGTTCAATCCTCCTCCGGAAAACGGATACGTACCGAATTAGCATGCGCGTCCAGCTTTTCCGCCTGCGCCAATTGAATGATTCCATCTGAAAGCGCTTTTAACTGTTCCCTCGAATATTCGATCACACTGGTCTTCTTCAAAAAAGTATCAGTAGATAGCGGTGAGAAAAACCGTGCGGTCCCCGAAGTCGGCAGTACATGACTGGGCCCCGCCATATAGTCGCCCAGCGGCTCGGGGCTATACGCCCCAAGGAAAATTGCGCCAGCATTGGTCAGATATGGAACCAGTTCACGCGGGTGCGCTGTGACAATCTCCAAATGCTCTGGCGCGACCATATTCGCCATACTGCAAGCATCTTTCAGATCCTCAAATACGATAGCGCATCCATAATTACACACAGACTCCCGTATAATCTCCCACCGTGGCAGTTCTCTTGCCTGCCGCTCCATTTCCGCGGAAACTGCCTGCGCCTGCGCCATAGAATCGGTCAGCAATACAGCCGACGCCAACCGGTCATGTTCCGCCTGACTAAGCAAGTCCGCTGCGATATAGGAAGGATTCGCAGTATGGTCAGCAATCACCAACACCTCAGACGGTCCTGCAATCATGTCAATATCTACTGTACCAAACGCCATCTTCTTAGCCGCCGCCACATATGCATTGCCGGGGCCAACAATCTTGTCCACCTGTGGAATAAAGCCCGCACCATAGGTCAGCGCTGCGATCGCCTGCGTACCGCCTACCGCAATAATTCGATCTACCCCTGCAATCCGAGCCGCTGTCAGCACTTCAACGGAAAGATTTTCCGTTGGCGGCGTAACAATAATCAGCTATTCAACGCCCGCCACCTTCGCAGGGATTGCAGTCATCAGCACCGATGAAGGATATGCGGCTGTACCCCCAGGCACATACAAACCGACCCGATGCAGGCCACGCACAGTCTGTCCAAGCACCGCACCCGGTACCCGCTGATATTCCCAGGTTCTAACCAACATTTTCTCATGATAACTACGAATATTCTCCGCAGCCTGTTCCAGTGCCTCCCGCAGCTCAGGTGCACAGCCATGGTATGCCTTATCTATCACTTCACGGCCGACAGTAAAGGGTTTTACCTTGTCATATCGCTGGGAATACTCAGCTACCGCATCCATTCCGCGGGCCCGCACGTCCTCCATAATCCGCTGTACAGTCTCTTCAATATCGCCGCGTGTTTCAGCGGCACGAGCCTTCATCTCCTCAACAAACCTGACCTCCGCCTGCCCGTCAGCGACGACCGTCTGCAAAAACATATCTGCTATTCCTCCAATCCACGTTCAAGCTCACCGATTACCCGCTGAATTTGCTGCTTTTTCAGCTTTGCCGACGCAAGATTGACAATCACCCGTGCTGAAATCGGCGCAACCTCCTCAACGATCTCCAGTCCGTTTTCCCGCAGGGTTGAGCCGGTCTCAACAATATCAACAATTGCGTCGGCAAGCTCCAACAGCGGCGCGAGCTCAACCGAGCCTTCAATTTTTATAGTCACTACGTCAATATTCTGTTTCTCAAAAAAAGACTTTGTCACAGCTGGATACTTTGTTGCAATGACCGGCATTTTATAGCCGCTGTACAGATCTTTCCCTTTCTTTGCTGCCACGGCAAAGCGACATTTGCCAAAACCCAAATCGACCATTTCATAGAACGAGCCGCCCTTCTCCATGATTGTATCCTTACCGACCACCCCCATATCACACACACCGTGTTCTACATAGGTAATCACATCTGCAGCCTTCGCAAGGACAACTTCAAGATCCGATTCCGGCAGTGAAAAAATCAGCTTTCGGGATGGATTTTCCAGCTCAGAAATATCATACCCCGAATTCTTCAGAAGTGCAAGGGTTTTCTTCTCTAAACGTCCCTTTGTCAGTGCAATGCGGATAGGACCGGAATCCTTAGCTCCAATCGCAGCTGGAACCGCCTCAGTCAACGCTTCCAGATCAATTGCAAAGCCGGCTGCCGCCAAATCACGTCCAAACCTGCCGCACAGCGCATTGTAACGCCCGCCGCGCAGAATCGCCGCACCCGCACCGCCCGCATAGCCGCGGAACATTACGCCTGTGTAGTAATCCAATTCATGCACCAGGCCAAGGTCAATCATCACAGCATCTCCGTGGCCAGCCGCAGTCAGCGTCTCCAATAATATTTTCAAATCAGAAAACGCAGTCCGTGCCTCTGGGTTCTCCGTCAGCCGCTCGGCTTCCTCCAACACTTCTAAGCCGCCAAATAGCTGCGGCATTGCTTTAAGCGCACGATAGGCCTCCCTATCGCGGTAAGGCTCGAGTATATCCCCCAGCGCCGCAAAGCTTTTATTTTCAATCAGAGTACGGATTTCCTCCGCAGTCTGCTCCGAAACGCCCAGCGAAGAAATCAGGCCCTTATAAATGCCTGCATGCCCAAGCTCAACGCGAAAACCTGCTCCCACACCAGCCAGCGCATCAAAAGCAGCAGACAAAATATCAAGATCAGCATCCATGCCGTCGGCGCCAATCAGCTCGGCGCCAATCTGAAGCACCTCTCCTCTATGTCCATGGTCATCTGCAACCGCACGGATCACTTTTTGACTGTAATAGATATGCGCCGGAAACGCTTCATCCGGAAATCGCGAGGCCGCCACACGCGCAATTGGCGTTGTATTATCAGGCCGCATAACACAGATCCGCCCATTCCGGTCGGTTGCTTTTACCATGCCCTCCTGTGACTGCGTCGGATTCGCATGACGGAAAACATCATAATACTCCATCACCGGGGTGATAATTTCCTCATAGCCGCGCCTTTCCAGCGTTCCACGTACAGCTTGTTCTGTCTTACGAAGTGCACGCGTCGCAGTAAATAACAGATCTCTGGTTCCCTCAGGCGTCGAAATATAGTTCATAATCTTGCATATACTCCTTTTAACTTTATCACTTTAGTATGATAGCACGATAAATCAAATCCGTCAAGATCCAATTTGGATGCCTTTATAGCTTCAAGATATCCAAATAATGGGCTATTTGCTACGATATCCTTCCAATTTTTCTGCAAAGCTACCCGTATTCCAACGCAAACTTAATATTCCGGCGCAAAACCTATCTTTTTTGCTTTTATCCCTATTTTTTAGCTATTATCTAATCTTTTTACCGTAGTTTCCCGATAATTTCTGCCATTGATAACAATTTCTAGCTTCCCGCATGCAGCCAACTTTCGAATGCGTTCAAAAATCAGATAATCATTGACAGCATACTCTCCCAGTGTGCGTCCAATAACCATTGCTGCCGAGGTTTCTCGCTCCGACGTATTTGAAAGAATTGCCGCATCGTAATAATCTTCAGACGCAGAAACTACTTTTCCATTTTCCAGTACGCGAAGCGGTGCATTTTCCGCCACAAGGCGCTCCCATCGACTGTAAAGTAATTTCGCTTCACAGTCTAATACCTTTCTTTTTTTATGGTAAAAAGCAGCCAACTCCTCTGGTCCACATTCCCCTACCCCACGAAAAATGATTTCTGTCGCGTGCCGTTCCTGATAAACTTGCTTTTGATGCCAACAAATTCTTTTTCTCAGGATCCCCTGCGGTAAATACCGGAAAATCATTTGGCAGAACAAGTTGTTAGTGAAAGCGCCAACTGCAGCGTGATCTTCCTTGGGCGGTAACTCCTCCCCTTTCAAGCGGTCGACATGTACCAGTGAAAACGGTACGCCGCGTGCAAATAAATCATGTGCTGCGCGCAGCATACCACACTGTTCAAAAGGGGTTTCTCCATACCAGATTACAGCGTTTTCCACCTGCTTAAGAGCTGGAAGCGCATCTTGAAAATATGTTCCAATGTATGTCCCTGCCTCATCTGCAAATTCAGGATCATCCTTCCATGGGCAAATACTGAACGCACGCTTTTTTTGATCCTGTAAATCCGACAGATCGCCAATCGAAAGATCGTCCGAAAGATTCATGATATGCGGAAATGTGGAAAATGCCTTCAGCGCACCCTTCACAGAGTCCCCAAAACAAATCCATTGCATAACCATACTCCTCTCAAAACAAGCTGACCTGCGTCGATTTCGGCATATCCCCCAATGCACCAATCTGCCTCAGAAGTTCGATAACTGCGCTGGAAACCTTTGGACACCGAATAGACAATTCCTCTGAGGATAAGAATTTCCCGTTTCCCCGTTCACTGACTATCCCCAGCGCCGCCTGTTCGCCAATTCCTGGCATTGCGGTAAACGGCGGCACCAACCCTTTTTCTGTAATTTTGAATTTAGTTGCGTCAGATTCGTACACATCCATTGGTTCAAAGACAAATCCTCGTTTATAAAACTCGTGACAGACCTCCAGTGTGGTCATAGTATCCTTTTCCGCATTGGAAATCGTTTTTTCATTTTCCTTGCGTCGAAGCTCCTGATATTTCGCAACTGCTACCGCATCCCCCTTGATCATACAAGACGCATCAAACCCTTTGGCCCGGATACTAAAATAGGCTGCATAAAACGCAAGCGGGATATGTACTTTAAACCAAGCGATTCGATAGGCCATCATGACATAAGCAACTGCATGCGCTTTGGGAAACATATATTTAATTTTCCGACACGAGTCAATATACCAGTCAGGCACCTCGTGTTCACGCATGGCTTCTTCCCAGCCCGGCTCAAAACCCGCCTTTGCAACCTTGCCCTTTCTCACCGCCTCCATAATTTTAAATGACATCAGCGGATCCAGTCCTTTAGCAATCAAATAATTCATGATGTCATCACGGCAACAGATACATTGGCTCAGAGGAACCCCCTTCGCAACCAGATCAGCGGCATTGCCCAGCCAAACGTCCGTACCATGCGACAATCCCGAAATACAGAGCAGGTCATCAAAATTATGCGGCTTTGTATCGCTTACCATACCCCGTACAAATTTCGTGCCAAACTCTGGAACAGCCAGGCATCCCAGCTCCCCCAAAATTGGATCTTCCGTATCATCTACGTAACGCAGCGCTTCATGAGAGGTAAACAGGCTCATCACGCCCGGATCATCCAGCGGAATCGTAACCGGGTCAATTCCCGTCATATC
>CANPPM010000099.1 GCA_947575935.1 uncultured Butyricicoccus sp.
GCTGGATAGGTTCCATCGACCATCTCTTGATATTTGAAGCCTAAATGACCGCCTGCAAGCGGACCCTCTACCACAACCGCGTCAGGGAGCCGTCCTTGCCGTAACCATTTACTGACGATCAATTTACACGCCCTTGCGGAAGAAACGATCGGAGCAATTTTTGTCTTGCTGCCTTCAACCAGCTTAGGCAGGGAGAAGGGGAGACCTGCGCCTGAAATAATCAGATCTGCACCGCAGCGCACTGCCTCACGCACATATAATTCGTAGTTCTTCATCACTGACATAAAATTAAAGCCAATGATCCCATGAGGACTGCGTTCACGCGCTTTTTGCAGCTCAGCGCCAATTGCGCGAAGATTGGCAGAAACAGGATCTGTTTTAAAATCCGGATCTCGAAAACCAATCTGAACACCTGAAATGATGCCGATACCGCCGGCCTCTGCAACGGCAGAAGCCAATCTCGAGAGAGAGATTCCAACGCCCATGCCTCCCTGCACAATAGGCAGGCGCGCGGTTAAACCGCCAATGTGTAGCTTTGGTAAATTCAATGTTTTTGCTCCTTCCTGTGATAGGATCGTTTTGTAATTCGTAAAGCTTGCTTCTTCCGCAATAACTGATCTCTATTTTCACATGGACATGCACACATTCCTTTTCCGCAGAAATTCTGTATCCTGTCCTGCTTTGATTTTTGACCAGATAAATTGCCGATACCTGTTTGAAAATTGTCAAAATGCCAAATTATATAGTTTTTCCGTTTTTCGTTCTTGCAATCTGAAATGTATTCAGATTTTGTAAAAGAGGATCCGGGCTGGTAAAGAGCACTTTTTAAATGACATATTGCCAATGATCAGATATCTCTAGTATATCACTATTTAATTAGCAAATCAAATTTATTTGCAAAAATATTAGAAACTGTTTGAAAATCAGATTTTTGAATCACTCATTCCATCCGTTTCTCCAAAATACCAATGGATCAGTTTCCTGACAGCCGCTATTTACGAAGATAGATTTTAGATTTTCTGCTGTACTTTTATACGGAAATGCGGTACGATAGAAGAAAGCAGGCAAATGCCGAAGACGAAAGGAGTATCAATACTGTGAAAAGCTATCGCAAAGAACTTTTTTTTAATCTGCCAACCAGAAGGGGGTTGGTCAATATTACAGGCGATGTACAGAGAGCCATTGCAGAAAGCGGCGTGCAGGAAGGGCTGGTGCTTGTCAATGCCATGAATATCACTGCGTCTGTTTTTATCAATGATGATGAGCCAGGCCTGCACCAGGATTACGAAGATTGGCTTGAGGGTCTTGCACCTGAAAAACCATATTCCCGTTATCGCCATAACGGATATGAGGATAATGGTGATGCTCATCTCAAGCGTACGATTATGGGGCGTGAAGTTGTTTGTGCAATCACTAAAGGAAAACTAGATTTTGGTACTTGGGAGCAGATTTTTTATTTTGAGTTTGACGGCAAACGGCGTAAGCATGCACTGATTAAAATTATTGGGGAATGACAACGTCGTAAATCCGGCAGCAGTTGTAAGCCCATTAAACTGCCTTTGCCGCGATTAGGAAGCGCCGCAGACGATTCTGCATGCGTTTTTAGCAAAAATCCGAAAACCGTTTTTTGAATCATGAAGGGAGAATGATATTGATCGATCAGTTTTCACGTACCGAACTGTTGCTGGGCAGTGAGAAAATGAAGCGTATTTACCATGCACGTATTGCAGTTTTTGGGATTGGCGGGGTAGGGGGGCATGCGGCAGAGGCGCTCGTTCGGTCCGGCGTTGGCGCAGTCGATTTGTTCGATGATGATGCGGTTTGTCTAACCAACTTAAACCGGCAACTGGCTGCAACCCATTCGGCGCTTGGGCGCCTCAAGACGGCGGTCATGCAGGAACGGCTTTTGGATATCGCACCGGAATGTCGTATCACCGTTCATCCCATGTTTTATGTTCCAGAAAATGCAGATTCGGTTGACTTAACTGTTTATGACTATGTCATTGATGCGATTGACACGGTCAGCGCTAAAATTGAGCTGGCGGTTCGGTGCGAACGGCTTGGTGTACCGCTGATTTCCTCGATGGGCACAGGAAACAAACTGGATCCAACCGCTTTTGAAGTCGCCGATATTTACAAAACCTCCGTTGATCCTCTCGCCCGTGTCATGCGCCGTGAGCTGAAAGCGCGACACGTCCGCCGTCTTCGAGTGATATATTCTAAAGAACCGCCAATCACTCCGGAAGAACGATATAGCGAGGAGGGAGTAGATTCGTTACGATCAGGCTGCTGTCGGCGCACACCGGGAAGCTGTGCGTTTGTTCCGCCAGTAGTCGGCCTAATTTTGGCTGGCGAAGTCATCAAGGCATTATGATAAAAAAACTTCGGGCGTATCCCGCTATGTTATCTTATTCATAAATCTACCCAGAGCTGCGTTGAAAAAGTGCAGAAATTTTTAGATCTTAAAACAATACCGCATCATTCCAGTAAGGCGCTTAGCCCATCGGAATAATGCGGTATAAAAGTATCTATCCTTGACAGTGTAGATAGCTGATCGTTTAAGTAACCATGAAAACATCCGGAATCTTTCGGCCAATACCGTTTTTGACCATGTTCGACGGCTTTGTGATCACATTTCCATTATAGTACATGACAGAAGAGGACCCCCCGTCCAGATTCTGCGCCTGATATGCGCCATACTGTTGCATCAGTTCTGAGCATTCATTCAATGCCGCACCAAAGGGGGAGTGTCCCGGCTGTCTGCCATCAATTACCGTAATCAATGTCGTCAAATCCTGCGTCTGCCCAATGAAAGTGCGTGGATTCAGGCCCCAGCCGCCGGTACCCTCGATCATATTTTCACCATTGATAATCAGCGAAGGATGGAATTCAATTGCGTCACGCAAAAAATCTGTATCTGAGAATTTGCCGATCTGCAGTCTGTTTTCCTCATCATAACCGACGATCTTCCAGTTACTGTGTCCCTCTGCCCGGTGCTTTACTTCACCAAAGGTCTTAACAAAGCCGTACGGTACACCGCCGTTCCCCATACCCTCCGGATCTTGAAAACCAGAGGCGTTGACCGCCAGAATCGCGTCATAATTTTCTGCAATTACATTGACATTCTGACCGATGCTGCCAATACTTTTCGATACGCCGACATGCACACGGCTGGAATCTTTGACAATCGCCATTTTTCCGACCCAGTCGCTGCGCCGGATATTGACGATCATAATTTCATGCGCAGTGTTAATGGCAAGGATGGGATCCCCCTCGGTAGTCAAAATATCGCTTTTGCCATCCTCACACAAATCCAGATCAATGCCCTCATATCCGTTTTCAAGCAGCTCTGGGTGCGTATCAGCATAACTTTCAAAGGTTGCACGGTCGATTTCATAATATTTTTCAAAAAAGGCATCGGCCTCGTTGACCGTTCCGATGTTGCTGGGCGTTTTATTACCGCTCAGGTCGACGGTGCTCCAGTTGGTTTCCGCATCCTGCTGTTTTTCGTCCGATTTATAGCGGGAGGACAAAACATCATCAATAATCTCCGATGGGATGAACCAGGTGGCAAGCCATTGATGGCTCATGGTGCTCATTGCGGTTTCAATATAAATATTGCGCCATTTCGTAATAAAATTATTATTTGTATACAGTAGGAATGGATAAAGGGTGGTCAGCCCGAGCAGAAATGCAACAGTTAAGCTCAGGGCTGTCCGTCTCAGCTTGCGGTTCATCGCTCATACCTCTCAGAATCTTTGCTTTGGGAAACGGTTTCCGGTTCTTGCTCCCTAAAATATGAAGTTTGCAAGGTTATCTCTTCCTCCCGCGCTGCGAACGGTGCGCAGCTGGCTTTTTAACTGGTGGGGCAGCAGGACGCCGCGCGCCTTCATTTTGCGCCCGTGCGCGCTCCGCCAGCTTGGCTTCGACTTTTGCACGGATCCGTGCAGCAGCTTCCGCAGAAATATGACTGGGATTGACCGGCGTTGCAATATCGACACGCGTGTTGTCTTCAAAACGGTCGCGCCCTTTGGCACGTGCCCCGCGTCCGCGTTTCTGCTGATTAGACGGAGCAACGGCAGCATGGTTCCCGTTGCGACGGTGGGAGTTTTTGGTACGCTGCGCTTCAGATCCGGCTGTTGTCACCGGTTCTGTAGCGGCAGTGCGCCGGGCGACTCTGCTGCGTGTGGATTCCTGTACAGTAGCACGTACCGGCTCGGCCTGTGTGGCGGCACGTCGCGCCCCTCTGCTTCTCTGTGACTGAATCGAAGAAGGACGGCGTATGCGAGACGCTTCAGATGCTGTGGAAATGGCCGGATCTGACAATGCGACGGTTTTGCGCTGTTTCCGTGGCATCGGCGCCTCTGGTACAGCAGTGATAACCGGCTCTGTAGCGGTGCGGCGGCGCGGCGCGGCAGGCTGACGGCGCAACTGCCCTGCAGTATGCGGCGCCTCACAGCGTGTGGAATCCTGAACAACCGGAATTTGCTGCCGTGTTAATTTTTCAATATCGGCAAGGTAAGGCCGTTCCGTCGAGTCGCAAAAAGAGATTGCCATACCAGATTGCCCAGCCCGTCCAGTGCGGCCAATACGGTGCACATACGTTTCCGGAATATTAGGCAACTCAAAATTAACAACCAGCGGCAGCTCAGAAATATCCAACCCGCGTGCTGCAATATCCGTTGCAACTAATACGGCAATTTTATAGTCTTTGAAATCCCGCAGGGCGGCCTGCCGCGCCCCCTGCGATTTATCCCCATGAAGAGAACGGGCGGAGATTCCCGCACGGTTGAGCTCCCGCGCAACACGGTCCGCCCCGTGTTTGGTACGGGTAAAGACAAGCGTCTGCGGAGTACCATGCTCGTACAGCAACGTCTTTAATCGCTCACGCTTTTCGGCCCGCTCAATAAAATAAACCTTTTGTTCGATCAGCTCAACCGGCGTCGCCGCAGGCTTGATTGCAATTCGTACCGGTTTTTTCAGCAGGTTGTCAGCAAGAGAAGCAATTTCCTGCGGCATAGTCGCAGAAAACAACAAAGTCTGACGATTTTCTGGAATAAATTTGACGATTTTCTTGACATCATTAATAAAACCCATGTCAAGCATTCGATCTGCCTCATCCAAAACAAAGCATTCCACATGTCCCAGAAAAACAAGTTTCTGCCCCATCAGATCCCAAAGGCGGCCTGGGGTCGCAATCAAAATATCCGCACCGCGTTGAATAGCTTCGACCTGCGGAATCTGACTAACACCGCCAAAAATAACCGCTGCTGTACATGGGGTATAGCGTGCATACTGACAGACATTTTCATAGATTTGCAGTGCAAGCTCGCGTGTTGGGGTCAGGATGAGGGCACGGATCCCCTGTCCCTTTAAGCCGCTCAGGCGCTGAAGGATAGGGATTGAAAACGCAGCCGTTTTCCCAGTGCCGGTCTGCGCGCAGCCCAATAAATCGCGTCCAGCCAGGACAGGGGGCATCGCCTTTTCCTGGATTGGGGTTGGGGCCTCATAGCCGATTTCGGTAAGCGCCTTTAAAATGGGCGCGTGGATTCCTAATTCGTTGAATTTCATGCAAAACTCCTGATCTGTATGATAGTTGCAGACAAAGCGCTCCCGACTCTGCTATGCTGCCGCAAAGACTTTTCGAACACTGGTATGCGACATACGCAAAGAAAGCTCTGCAAAATACATCCACAACAAAGGCTGGATGTGCAAAGATTCTTTTTTTGTTCGTCCTGCTGCTTGCCATATGGAAGGCAAAATGCTATAATGAGAATCATTCTATCATTCTCCGTGCAGGAACAAAGCTTTCTTTGCGAAGATGGAAAAGCTTATCGAGGTGATTTTTTTGTTGGACGTATTTTGGGACAGTGGATTAGATATTGTAAAAACACTGCCAGTTCTGCTTCTAGTCTATGCGCTGCTTTATTGGATCGAATCGCGCACGCGTACAACACCTGCGCTGCTGGAAAAAGCGGCGCAGTTCGGACCTGTGTGCGGCGCGATTGCCGGGGCAATCCCACAATGTGGGTTTTCTGCAGCAGCTTCAGCATTGTATCTAGATGGCTGCCTTGCACCATCAACACTGGTAGCGGTTTTTCTCGCAACCTCAGATGAGGCAATCCCCATTCTGCTGAGCGGCGGGAGCGGGGCATTGGAAGTCGTGCGCCTAATTGCCGTCAAGACAGTGCTGGCTGTAGCGGGGGGGTATCTGCTGCGGTCAACCGTACTGCGTGCCAAGCCTGGTTGGAAACGACCGGTTTCGTTTGCATTAGAGGAATGCGCATGCTGCTCCGGCAGTGCCCTGACTATTTTATGGCGGACAGTAAAAACCGCAGTGCTGCTGTTTTTTGTACTGCTGCTGTTTAATACAGCGGTATTTTTCATTGGAGAGGCGCGAATTTCCGCACTACTGCTGACTGGCAGTATCCTGCAGCCACTGTTCTGCGCAACAGTCGGACTGATACCCAGCTGCGCGGTTTCTGTGTTGCTTGCTGAATTGTATAACAGCGGCGCGATCGGATTCGGGAGCATGATCGCTGGGTTGTCAACCGGCGCAGGGTTCGGGTATATGATTTTATTCAGTGATCCAAGCCGAAGGAAAGATACCTGCCAAATCATCGCGCTGACCTGGCTTCTGGCAGCAATTGGCGGGGTCGCAGCACAAGCTGTCTTCGGATAGAGGCCGCAGTGTCCGGTACGGCAGATCAGCTTAGCTTTGCAACAGTTCCAGCGCGTCTTTGGCCCAGTCAAGACCAATTTTCTGGAATTCACGGTTGTTGGTAAACAGCCGTTCAGAAACATCCGCAGCCAAGCGTTGGTAGGTATCGCCAGGCATAGAAATATACTGTTCCATACCATCTGACAGGACTGCAACAAAAGTAAACGTCCCATCATGATCATTCAAATCATGGAACAAAAGTTCGACAACATCCAAATCGCGATGCAGTTGAAACAGCAGCAACAGTTTCATCAGCTCTACGGCACGATCGTCCAATCCACGTTCGAGCACATTGATTTTCTCCCGGAAGGCATTTAGATCATCCACATAGCGCAGCGTATAACCGGCCAACGGATCAAAGCCGCCCACCTCCTGCGGCCTGCCATCGGGGAAAAGCCAAACCATGAATTGGTTTGACATATCATGATATAAACAGGGATCAACGACCAGCGATGATACGCCGCAGTTTGGACAGACCCAGCGAAAGCAGGAAAGATCCTGTACTGCTGCACGAATCTCGGGGGTCTTATCCACATTCAGGTTAGTCAGTACCTTACGTGCGCTTTTTTCGCCGCAGTGGGGGCACTCCGTCCGTTCTTTGGCCACGCCTGATCGCCTCCTGTTACTCATACATTTGTATTATACCACATTTTGTTCCCAATTTGCAATCCTTTTCTTGTGGCTTTGCTGTGGAAATCATTTTTCCGCCTCTGCATCCTTTGCCTTTGCTTCGACCCCCATTCTTCAAACCGCATTTAAAAGCTGTATCAATTGCTAAAGAATCAAGATTTTCGACAAAATCGCCTCTGATCAAGGCAAAAAATCTTGAAATACACAAAGTATTTCAGGATTTTTTAACAAAGTCAAAGACGATTTTAGCCGCAAAGATATATGTTAATATGGTGGAGAAATCCTCTAGAGCCTGCATGATTTTCGTATTTGCCGCATAATGTGATAACAGAATGGTTCATACAGCTGATTTGGCCTGAATAGAACGATTTCAGGGAAAAATCATAACACTTGCTCATTTTTGCGCAAACATCTCGCTTTTAAAGGAACAGACAAGAATCACCAAAGGAAAAAAAACGGTATTCCGCTGCAATGGCCTGCCGGTAGACTTCCATGACTTGTTCTCGCCCAGCAAATGCCGAAATCAGCATCATAAGGGTTGATTCCGGTAAATGAAAATTGGTAATCAAATGATCGACAGCCTTAAATCGATAGCCAGGATAAATAAAAATATCTGTCCAGCCGCTTTGCGCGCGGACTTGCCCTTTTTCGTCAGCAATGGTTTCCAGCGTCCGGCAGGCTGTAGTGCCTACTGCAAAAATATCGTGCCCAGTTGCACGGGTTTCATTGATGGCGCGCGCAGCAGCTTCCTCCATTTGATAGAACTCAGCATGCATGATATGGTCGGTAATCTCTTCGGCTTTCACCGGACGAAAAGTACCCAAACCGACGTGCAGCGTCACATACGCAAGGCGAATCCCCATACGCGTGAGCTCTTCCAGCAGCTCACCGGTAAAATGGAGACCCGCCGTAGGTGCGGCTGCGGAACCAGGGGTTTTCGAATACACTGTTTGGTATCGTTCGGGATCGTCCAGCTTGGTTTTTATATAGGGGGGAAGGGGCATAGAACCCAGACGGTCAAGCAACTCCAAAAATACGCCTTCGTAGCGGAAACGAATCATCCGGTTTCCGTCTGTCGGATTGACAGACTCTACCTGTGCGGTCAGAAGTCCGTCTCCAAAAGAGAGCTGCACCCCTTCACGCGTCTTTTTACCGGGACGAGTCAGACATTCCCAAAGACCATTCCCTCTATCATTGAGCAAAACG
Organism: uncultured Butyricicoccus sp.; assembly: GCA_947575935.1. Classification (GTDB taxonomy): domain Bacteria; phylum Bacillota; class Clostridia; order Oscillospirales; family Butyricicoccaceae; genus QXXE01. Next base: position 8,558 of record CANPPM010000099.1, read on the forward strand.
ACCTCAATCGGTGTTGTACGCCCTTCGGCTACCCCCATCAGCCGTGCAGGGATCACACGAGAGTTATTGAGCACCAAGCAATCACCCGCATGCAGATATTGGGGCAGATCGCGAAAATGGCGATGGAGCACTGTTCCTGTATTCCGATCAGTAACCAACAGCCTTGAGCTGTCCCGCCGCTCAAGCGGCGTCTGTGCAATCAAATGCTGGGGCAGGTCAAAATAAAAATCGCTTTTTTTCATAATACTTGCGTGGTGATCTCCTTATTTTTTGATTTCTATATCGGTAAAATAATACCGAAGGATATCCTGATAGCCAAAGCCTTGCTCAGCCATGCCCTTTGCCCCATACTGACTCATACCGACATTATGTCCCCATCCCGTTCCTGTAAAGGTATAAGATGGTGTATCTGCAAAATAGGATGCGCCAACATATCGTAATGCCAAACCGACTGCACCGATTGCGCCGACTGCAAATCGGGGGGTTGGCCCTGGTGCAGAATCACCTGGTATGTACACCGTTTGATTGGATGAATCGTCGGCTTTTGGGGGAGGGGCAACCGTGTCTGTTTTGTTTGTTGTAGCGCTAGAAGAGGAGGCGCCGCTTTGTCCATTAATTGAATAACGGATACTATTCACACCAAATACCGTCCGGCAAGCCTGCCGCCGGATGACTACTTTAGCGCCTGCCGTATCGGTCACTGTAACTTCATTTACGTTATCCATTGCGGTGCGCTTGGTAATAGCGACGC
>CANPPM010000100.1 GCA_947575935.1 uncultured Butyricicoccus sp.
TAGTAAAACAATGGATTGTCATACAGTACCCGCAGATAGACTTCCTGTACCTGTTCGGAGGAGAGGACGGTCGGCACTTCGATCTGACAGGCGCGCATCTTCAGGCCGTCAAAGATCTTCCGGTACACCCTGCGAGCGTCTGGCAGCATGATGCTATAATAATATCGTTCATTTTTCACTGTTCTGTCACCCTGTCTGCAAAAAAGCCGTAGCCTGCCGGAAACCGGTCCCACGCGATCCGGCCGGCAGTTCCCGCAGCGGATGGCTACGAGAGTGGGACGCACCGTATGCCGTGGGCCTGGCAGTAGGTTTCTACATAGGGGTTGCCCTTGACCGCGATCTCGAAATCCGCCGGGCAGCCCCAAAAGGCGCCGTCCCCGATCAGGCGGATGCGGTCCTGCAGGATGATTCGCTGCAGCTGCCGGCAGCCCGCAAATGCCGCGTGGCCGATGCGCTCGACATTGCGCGGTATGCTGAGGGTTCGGATGTCTCCACAGTCCTGAAAAGCGCAGTCGCCAATGTCCCGGATTCCACGGGACAGCATGACGCTTTTCAGCCCGGTGCAGCCCTGAAAGGCACGCTCGCCGATGGTTTCCACACTGCACGGCAGGATCACCGACTGCAGCCGGCGGCAGTCCCGAAAGGCACGGCGTCCGATCTTCTGCAGCGTATCAGTCATCGTGACGGTTTGCAGCAGGAATGCGCCTTCAAAGGCCGAGTCGGCGATCGCTGTGACGGTTTCTTCCAAAATATAGCCGGCGTCTGTCCGCCCGGCAGGGTAGTATAGTAGGGTGCGCCGGTCCCGGCTGTGCAGGACGCCGTCCAGGCTGGAAAATACCGGGTTTGCCCGATCGATTTCAACCCGTTCGAGCGCCTGGCAGAGGAAAAAAGCGGCAGGTTCAATGGTCTGCCGCTGCTGGGGCAGCTGCAGCTCCCGGATCTCACTGCGGTCAAAGGCATAGCTGCAGATGGTCTCGACGCGGTGTGGTATCTGTCCCGCAGGGCGGCGGACTGCACGGAGCAGGGCGTTTCGAGACCGGTCGACTAGCATGCCGCCTGCAGCGGAAAAGCCGGTGTTTCCACTGACCGACAGTTCGGACAGGGACCAGCAGCCCCGGAATGCTTCGCGCCCGATGGCTTCCAGTTGGGCGGGCAGGACCACCCGGCTGAGTCTCCGGCAGTTCAGGAACGCGCGGGGACGGATACGCCGGATGGTATCCGGCAGGGTCAGCTCGGTCAATTCGGCGCAGGCAAGCGCCTTGTAGCCCAGCCCTTCATACGCCTGTAGAAATGCGCCGTCAGGATCCATCTGCCCGGTAAAACTGCCTTTGATCAGCTCGGCGGACGGCTGCGGCCCGGCGTTTGCCGTTTCGGCCGGCACTCCGAGGGAGTCTGCGAGCGTCTCCACTGCAAACCGGGACGCGCTTTCGGTGATCCAGAGGTCGCCGGATAAGCGGTGTACCCAGCGATTCAGCGTGCGCTGCCGTGCTTCGCTGTCCGCATCGCGAACTGCCAGCAAATCACTGGCGATCCCCTCGCGCAGTACGGAAACGATCAGCCTGCGTTCCTTGGCATACTGCGGCAGATAGTCCATCAGCAGGGCGTTCACCCGCCGCGTGTCCAGCAGCAGGTCGGGCGTATAGGTCTGCCAAAGGGTGCGCAGTACGCTGCTGATTTCCTTGATCTCGTTTGCATCCATATGCGATCTCCTGTCTGTGCGGGGTGGGGGACCGGGAGCCATCCGGCCCGCCGGTTACCGGCCTTCGGCTTCGTCCTTTTCCTGGGGCGCTGCAGGCGGTTCGGGCAGGAACGCGCCGTCATCCTCCGGCATTGTCTCGCATGCGGCGGCCTCCTCTTCGGAGGCCGCCTCGCCGCTGTCCATAGCGGAGGAACCTACAGGCGGCGTAAGAGCGGCGTAGCTGCTCCCAGGGAAAGCTTGGTCCAGCTCGGTCAATAGGCCGGCGAGTTCGCCTTGCGTTTGCTGGACCAGTTCAGAGGGGATGGCGGGCAGTTCTTGTGTTTCTGCCTCGCCGGGGGAGAGAAAAGAAGCGCCAATCCGGCAGCCGCAGTACCCGCAGAAGCATGCGCCCGGCTTCAGCGGCCTGCCGCACGCTTCGCAATAATTCTGCCGGTAAGGGGGCGCCTGTTCGGCGGAAGATTGTGTGCCGCATTCTGCCCGCGGCTGCCTGCGTTCGCTTTCTCTCTGCTTTTGCGCCGCCGTTTGCCGCGCTTGTTCCGCCTCCCGCCGTTTGCGCGCTTCTTCACGGGCGTGACGGGCTCTTTCCTGCTCTTCATAGCGCGCCTGTACGCGCAGCCGTTCTTCTTCCAGCCGTGCTTCTTCCATTCGGACGTGCTGTTCGACACGCGCTTTTTCCCTGGCCGCGTCATAGTCTCGGATTGCCTCCAGCTGGCCGATCTTTTCCAGATCAAGCACGGCGGCAACCGACACGTCGTCGCCGCTGCCCTTTTCGGACAGCCGTGGCAGATAGTCTTTAAACTCGTCGACCGCTGCGTCAAACGCCGACTGCGTGAAGGAATACAGTACGGTTTTATAGAGATTGTATAGCTGCTCCTTGTTTTTAAAACAGTCGTCTACGCCATCCGAGCCGACAAAGACGGCGACCGGAAGCTTTTCGGAAAAGCGGTGCCGGAAATTGTCGAGGGCGTCCGCATCACAAATGGAAGTTGTTGCATGCAGGAAGCAGCGGTCGTTGGGGGGGATGGGCTGCCCGAACTGCCCCTCCTGCGTCACAGCGACGCATTTTCCATCACCGATTTGGACGGCAAACCAGTAGTCGGCCGTGACAGCCGCGGCAATTAGGGTCGTACCATAAGCGCTTTCTATGCGGCCGTCCTGATATTTCTGCCGCGCCTTGGCTGATACCTGCGCAAGCTCCTCTGTGCTAAAGGGATGCGTGTCATAGTGAAGGCGGATGAGTGCATTCCAGGTTGTGATAATGCTGCTCTCCAGTTCCCGCAGTAGGCGGTCGCTTTCGTGCCGCAGGGAGGCGGCGTCTGTCTGGTGGACAAATTCTTGAATATTCTGCATGGCGGACTGACAGGCATATTGGGCGCCAAGCGCGCTTCGCACATAGTCGTTTCCCCCATGCCCGTCGCAGACGGCCGCGATGGTGCAGCAGCCGTCTGTATACGAGCCTGCATAATCCTGGCATTCTTTCTGTTTGCGGATGTGGCTTGCCCCCCGGATAGAGGCATGAAAGGCCCTAGCATTCATAGGCCCGGGACCTCCTTTCCTGTTACCACTGGATCCCGTCGTCGTCAAAAGCGTCCCAATCGGCGGCGTCCGCGGTCTGTGCCTGGATTTCCTTGACAAACAGATCCTGCTTGCTGACGATATCGCTCTCCGCATCGCTGCCGTTGCCAGCGGGGTCGGAGGCGGCGGCATTGGAGCTTTGACTGCCGATTTCGGAGGCGCGGACGCTGACAAACTGGATCCATTTGCGCAGGGCCTCGGGCGAGTGTACGGTAATGACTGCTTCAATGTTCCCGGTAAAGTCGGCGAGTACCGATGTATTCGCGTCCTCCCCGATGGCGATCGCGACCTTAATGGCCTTTTTAAACCAGTTGTTCTGTTTCAGCTTGTCCAGCCCGTACCGGTAATTGTCAGTTGGCTCGCCGTCGGACATCAGAAAGATTGCCGGGGCAAAGGAACCGGTCGCATCGCTCATAAACGCGTTACGGGACAGTTTTTCGTTCAGCTGCATACAGGCTTCGCCAAGATCGGTCACGCCAGAGGCGTCCAGGTAGTTCCAGCGGAAGTTTTCAGCCGCCACCGGCGCGCTGTCGATCCACCGTGCGCCGGTGGAAAAGGAAAGTGTTGCAACCTTAATTTGTGCGTCTGCATTGGTTTCGGAAATATCCTTGATTTCCGGAACAATCTCCTCAATGGCCGAATTCACCGTACCGATCTTAGCGCCGCTCATGCTGCCCGAGGTGTCTACCACGAAAAACAGGACCATTGTCCGTCTCGGTACTTCTACCACTTCATCATAGAGTCCCATATCTTCACCATTTCGGCTGTCATGCCCGGGCTGTATCAGCAGGTTCGGGCGCAGCCGCCTTTCTCAAAAATCAAAGTATCCGGGGGAGGGCTCTTCCGGACTGCCGCCATAGGCTTACGAAAGCCGGTGCGGCCCAAACCGCGCGGGCGGCGCATGCCGGGGGGACGGGTTACCGGATCTCAGCGGCGTTGCCGTGGCCGAAACTGATCTTCAGCCCGCGCCCCAGCTTGACGACCTTGCCGTCCTCATAGATACGGCTGCTTCCATTTGGCAGCGTGGCCTCCCAGGCAGTGCCGGATCGGTTTTTCAAACCGATCAGCGAGGGGTCGCTGCGGCTGGTTACAACCTCGCCCGTCACCTGCCGGAAGTCGTCGCTGTCATATACGGTGTGGCAAGCATAAAGCTTCTGCCCGGGTGCAAGTGCGACCTGGTATTTTTTGACGTGCAGAAGCGGGACGGACGACAGGCTGCGGCCGCATTCCATGCATTTACAGTCCTGCGCTTCCGGGTCGAGGAAGGTCTCGCCGCCGCAGGCGCACCGGATGGTAAGGCCGCGCAGCCGGATAAAAAGCTCCTGCCATTCTTTCTCAATCACACGGTGGGTTGCATCCAGCCCGGTCATACAGGCTTGGCTAAAGGCGCGTGTAAAGGCCTGCCGGACAAAAGCGGGATAAACCGGCCACAAGCGGATCTCGTTTTGGTGCACACCGCGCACCGGGCGGTTGCTGTCATTTGCCGGATCCCAGACAAAAACAGGGGAACGGCCATAGAATCTGCGCTCAAGCTCTTCTGTCAGGCAGGGGCACATAGTACCGCGGCCTTCCAACGGGTGGTTGAGGAACAGCAGCATATATAGGACAACCGCCAGCGAAAAGCGGTCGGTGTGGTTGTCCGGCCGCTTTTTTCCCATCACGACCTCGGGGGCCATATAACGGCACTTGCCTGCGATGCCCAGGTTTTCGCCGTAAGGGGCAACGTTGTCATTGTCGCAGATCAGCACATCCCCTGTTTTGGGGTTGACAAAAAAATTCCCGTCGTTAAGATCCTGATAGCTGTAGCCCCGGTTATGCAGCGCGCGGAAACCGTTTGTGATGCACAGCGCGGCGTTGATAACGGCGTCAATACTGGAAAACCGGACCTTTGCCAGCAGAAACCGTGAGAAGTCCTGATATTCCCCGGGCCGGAGATCCATCAGGTAGCCAAAGCTGCCTTCGTAATGTTCTGTAATCTCTAACGGCCATAAAAACGCGCCGGTTGGCGCGCCCTGCCGGATATTGTTTTCAATATTTCGGTAGAATTTATCGGCGTGTCTGAGCTTGCTGCCAAAATACCATTTCAGGGCCAGCCGCCGGCCGCCGTATTCGGCTTCATACACCGTGCCTTGGCCGCCCTCTCCCAGCTTGCGGATTACCTCCAGCGCATCGCCCGAGGCTGTCTTGATTATTTGTCCTGTTTGAAATTCCTTCACGGGGCGTCACCTCTTTCCGAGCCGGCGGGTGCAGGCTGCTTTGCCCGCACCCGCCGCCCTGTGTTATACGTTTGCGCCGAAGGAACGGCAGATAGCTTCCAGGCCGCCTTGATAGCCTGCGGCGACTGCGTTGAATTTCCACTCGCCGTTCCGGTTGTAAACCTCGGCGACGACCAGCGCGGTTTCGATGGAAAACTCTTCTTCCAGGTCAAACTTCAGCACGGGCTCGCCGACCGTATCAAACTCGTCTTCCAGTTTTGCGATGCGAATATATGCGTTTGAAACCTGTCCGAAATTTTGGCGCCGCGCCTCTGTGTCATGAATGGTAACACAGATCGCAAGCTTCTTAATTTCGGCCGGCAGTTTCTCAAAGTTAATGATAATAACCTCGTCATCTCCATCGCCGTCTCCGGTTAAGTTGTCGCCGGTATGTACAACTGCACCGTTTCGCCCATTGAGATTGTTATAGAATACAAAGTCTTCGTCGCGCAGCAGCTTGCCGTTTTCGCCTAGCAGGAAAACCGAAGCATCCAAATCGAAGTCAAAGCCGCCGTCATACCGGTTGGTGTCCCAGCCGAGGCCGACCAGTGCGAGCCGCATCGTATTGTCGAGCGAGACGCGCTGCCCTTTTTGCAGATTGATCGCCATTACCTTTGTTCCTCCTATCCTGTCAATCGCTGATTAAACGTACATCCGGAGCAGCGCGTCCAGCCGGCTGGCTTCTTGGACGGGCTGGCCGATGGCGTTGAACTTCCATTCGCCGTTCCGGCGGTAGATTTCAGCCACAACCAGGCCTGTCATGTTTTGATACTGCTCGGACAGGTTGAACCGGCAGATTTCATTATTTTTATCCATATCGACGAGCCGGATGAAGGCATTCCGGATCATACCGAAATGCTGGTTCTTTACACGGGCGTCGTAGATATTGACCACAAAAACCAGACGCTCAATGTTGGACGGAATCTGAGGCAGGTCGATCATGATTTGCTCGTCGTCGCCTTCGCCCGCGCCGGTCAGGTTATCGCCCTGGTGCACGATGGCGCCGCTGGAATGGCGGAGGTTGCCGAAATATACGCAGCAGTCGTTGATGTTGTTGCTGACTAGCTTGCCGTTGGAGCCACAGAGGATGACGGAAGCATCGCAGTCAATCGACTGTGATGTGTTGTTATTATTATTCCGGAACAGTGCGCCCAAAAAGCCGCCGGAAGCCTGCGCCTCATCCCAGCCCAGGCCGACCATGACCCGCCGGAGTCCGGAGCCGCCCTTGGTCAGATCGATTTTTTGCCCCTTCTGTAAGTTGATTGCCATTTGAAATTTCCTCCTTCTAAAATGTCACAGCCGGATCGGCTGTCTCAGGCTGTTCGAAAAGTCTGCGCGCCGCAAGGCGGCGGCTGCATCTGGCGCCTGCCGCCCGATGCAGCGCCGGTACGTCAGAGGCCGTCAAGCCCGGTTGCGGTGCATCACTGCTTTCCGGACCATATCAATCGGAACGACCAGGAAGGCAAGTGCAAGGCAAATCAGCCAGGATTGCGGGCTGAGCCGCTCCACGCCCAGGACGTCGCCGCCGAAGGTGACAAAAACGAACTGCAGCGCGAAGATAGAGCACATGACCAGCAGAAAATTACGGTTGCGTCCAATGTTTTCAAAGGGATTGATATGCGTGGTCCTCGCATTGAAACCATTAAAGGTGATCGCCATCATAAAAGTAGCAAACAGCGCAGATTTCAGATACACCGGGTCGACGTCGCCGAACAGGCCGCGCACGGCGGGGACAAACAGGATTCCCAGCGTGATAAAGGTAATATACAGCGCGCTGAGAACCACCTCAATCAGCATTTCACGGGTGATGATCCCCTCGCTGCGCGGGATTGGCCGGTCCTGCATGTATTCATGCAGGGCGGGCTCGCTGCCAAACGCAATCGCTGCCAGAGTGTCCATCGCCAGGTTGATCAGCAGCAGCTGGATGACCGTCAGGATCACATTTTCCCCGAGCAGCGGGCCGATGAAGCAGGTCAGCACGGCGGCCACATTGACGGTCAGCTGGAAGATCAGGAACTTGCGGATACTCTTAAACATAGTTCGGCCATACAAAATCGCCTTTTCGATGGAAGAGAAATTATCGTCCAGGATGGTGATGTCACCGGCCTCCTTGGCGACCTCGGTACCGCTGCCCATAGCAAAGCCTACATCGGCTTTTTTCAGAGCGGGGGAGTCGTTGACGCCGTCGCCGGTCATACCAACCACATAGTCCAGCTCCTGTGCGACGCGGACCAGGCGGCTTTTGTCGGCAGGCAGTGCGCGGGAAACCACACGCAGGTGCGGTAGCAGTTGTTTCAGCGCCTCATCCGATGTTTCAGCGAGCTCGGCCGAGGTCAGTGCGACATCGTCCCCGCCGGCGAACAGCCCGGCCTCTTTGGCAATGGCAATTGCAGTCTCTTTGCGGTCGCCGGTGACCATGACTACCTGAATGCCCGCGTTGCGGACCTCCCGGATGGCTTCAACCGCTTCCCGGCGGACGTTGTCGCGGATGCTGAGGATACAGACTAGGGTCAGCGCCCCGGCGTCCTCCGCCCCGTCGGCGACCGCTGCAGCCAGCAGGCGCATGGAGCGCCCGGACTGGGTATCAATATAAGACAGCAGCGGCGCCGTATCCTGCAGCGGCTGCGCCTGGCCATGCTCGTCCAAATAATGGGTACAGCGCTCTAAAATCCGTTCAGGGGCGCCCTTTACGTAAGTGACGGATTTTCCTCCGCGGGACAGCGTAACGCTTGAGCTCTTCCGGTTGGAGTCGAACGCATGGAAGCAGGTTACTGCTTCGCGGCTGACGGATTCGGCCGCTCCGGCCTCGGAAAGGAACGACATCAGCGCACGGTCGGTGCTGTTGCCGCCGATGATATTGCCGCCGCTGAGCACCGCGCTATTATTGACGCCGATCCCCGTTACCACATGTTCGGTCAGGCCTTCGCCAAGTTCAGAAAAGGCGTGGAATACCCTGCCGCTGCCGTCGGCCAGCTCGACCACCGAAAGCCTGCCCTCTGTAATGGTGCCGGTCTTGTCGCTGAACAACAGGCTTAGGCTGCCTGCGGTCTCCAAACCGTTGATTTTGCGCACCAGGACGTTGTCTTTGGCCATCCGCAGGCTTTGGAAGGAAAGCAGGATAGAGGTGAGCATAGGCAACCCCTCGGGGACTGCGCATACGATGACTGTGACTGCGACCGTTACGGCATCCATAATCAGACGGATCCATTCCAATGCTGTCGAAGGGATCGCGCCGCTGAGCAGCGTTTTGGCCAGCACGCCGACAATGATTGCAACCGCGCCGACATAGCCAAAGGTTGAAATCTGTCCTGCCAATTTGCCGAGCTTGACTTGCAGCGGGGTTTCTCGGGTGTCTTCCTGCACCTCCAGTGCCAGCTCGCCAAAAAGGGTCCGGTCGCCGACGACCTGGACCTCCAGCCAGCCCTCTCCGCCGCAGACTACCGTACCCCGGTAGGCATAATATGGGTTGAGCAGATCCTTTATCTCATAGGAAGCTCCTTCGGGGGCTTCACACTTGTCCGCCTCTTCTGTCTCGCCGTTCAGCGCGGCCTGATCGACCTTCAGCATGCCCTCGGCAATGATGCCGTCCGCTGGAAGCTTGTCGCCCGCCTGTAGATAGACCAGATCCCCGACGACCACCTCACTGACATGAATTTCAGTCAGCTGACCGTTGCGCAGGACTTTGGCCATTTCTTTGGCCTCTTCCTCCTCCTTCAGCGCGGAAGCCTTGCCCTCTT
>CANPPM010000101.1 GCA_947575935.1 uncultured Butyricicoccus sp.
GAGTCTCGTTTACGGCGGAGGATGGGGAGTTTATTGCCGTAATGGGGCCGTCTGGTTCGGGCAAGACCACGCTGCTCAACTGCATTTCCTGTTATATTCCCGTTATTTTAATTGGTTATACGCGCTGCCGGTCGATTGCCATGGACAACCGGCGGGCGTATGAAGACCTCAGGCGGCTGGGCACGGGCCGTGCGTATTTCTTCCGGTCGGTTCGAGGGCAGATTTTTAAGGCGTATCTGATCCCGGCGCCGGTTTGCCGGGGGAGGAAGAATGTTTTTTAACAATTATAAAGCAATAAATTAAACTTTCTTATGGATTTCTTAAGATTTGTTTAACCCTCTTGTTTTTGGACAACCTCTGCAGTATGCTGGGTACAGAAAATGGAAAGGATCGGTGTAAAATGGACCTCAGTGGAATCAACGGATATTTCCAGCAGTATGGTGCGGTGGCTGTTTTTGTGATCGTCTTGTTGGAGTACTGCAATCTTCCCGGTTTTCCGGCTGGAATTATTATGCCGTTGGCGGGGATTTGGGCAGCGCAGGGAAATCTGAGTTTCTGGACGGCGATCGGACTCTCAGTTGCAGCCGGGCTGCTGGGCAGCGTAATTTTGTATGGGATCGGCCGCTTTGGCGGGGAAGTTTTTTTAAGCGCCTATCTCAGGCGGTTTCCCTCGCATCGGGGAGGCATCGACAGGACGCTGGACGCTGTGCGGCGTCGCGGCGGCTGGGGTGTTTTTGTCAGTAAACTGATTCCGATGGTGCGGACCATTATTTCCATTCCGGCAGGCGTGCTGAAAATGCCCTTGCAAAAATATCTGGTCAGCTCGTTGGCCGGCATATTTCTTTGGAATCTGGTATTTGTGGGCGCCGGATATCTGGGGGGCGAGGCGGTCCTGCAGTATTTTGCATAAGGCAGGCGCTATACATCCTGGCCTGTCGGGGAACAGGGCGCTGTTGCTGCGGCAGGGCGTTTGGCGAGAATAGGGCTTGTTTGAAAAATGTCAATACGCCCAAACAACGGTCCTTTTTCCGCCATTGTGCATATTTCCATTTTTCAAACGGCGCCTAGCTCCCGCGCTGCCTGTGCAGGAGGGAGGAAAACAAGGAGGAACAGAGATGCGGATTGTGATGATGACCAGTAATTATAAACCATTTGTCGGCGGCGTCCCGATTTCGATCGATCGTCTTGCGGCCGGGCTGCGCGAGCGGGGGCATACGGTGTTTGTTTTTGCCCCTGTTTGCGGGGACACCCGGGGGATTGATGATCTGTATACCTTTCGCTTCCGCACAGTGCGGCCGCTGCAGGGCGGCGGGTTCCGTCTGTCACAGCTGTTTGATCCAAGCATTCAGCGGATATTTCCAACGCTGGGGGCGGATCTGATCCATGTACATGACCCGTTTCTGGTAGGGCATTTGGCGTTGGCGCTCGGGCGGAAATATCATATTCCGGTGGTGTTTACCCATCATACGCGGTATGAGCAGTATCTGCATTATATTCGGGCGTATGCGGCGGCAGAGGCCCGTGCGCGGGATGGCCATCCGGTCACTGCCGGGCTGCTGCGCGAGCTGCGGGAGGAATGGCTGCCTGCATGGGTAGCCGCCTTTGAAAACCGGTGCGATGCCGTGGCCGCGCCGGCAGAGAGTATGCGGCAGGAACTGCTCCAGTTAGGGGTAAAGCAGCCGGTATGCGTTTTGCCGACCGGATTGCCCGAGTCGGCTTTCGTCCGGGACGACCTGCAGGCGGCCCGCCTGCGGCGGGAACTGGCGGGCGGGCGGACGCATCTGCTGTGTACGGTCTCCCGTTTGGGGCGGGAAAAAAATTTGGATGTGCTGCTGCGGAGCATGGCCTGCCTGCGGGAGCGCATCGGAGGTGATTTCCGTCTGGCGGTGCTGGGGGAAGGCCCTGAGCGTGCCGCGCTCGAGGCGCTGCGGGACCGGCTGGGACTGCGTGAGCAGGTGTTGTTTTGCGGCATGGTTGAGAACCACGGCTTGGCCGCGTATCACTGTGCAAGCGACCTGTTTGTTTTTGCTTCGCGCACGGAGACACAAGGGATCGTACTGCTTGAGGCAATGGCGGCAGGGCGTCCGGTTGTGGCGCTGGATGCGCCGGGCGCACAGGATGTGGTGCGCGACGGCGTTAACGGCTTTTTGACCTGTGAGGCCGGGTTTGCGCCGCGGATTGCCGGGCTGCTGCGTGACCGCCCGCTCCGGCAGGCGTTTGCAAAGGCGGCCCTGCGGACGGCGCGCCGTTTCACCGTTGGGGAAGTGGCGCGTGAGGCGGAAATGCTTTACTGCACAGCCAAATTCGGCCGCATGGTTCGTCTGCTGCCGCCCGCGTTGGCGGCGCGGTAAAGCGGGCTATGCAGTTTGGGCCGTTGGGTTCCCTGCCTTTTCGCCTGTATTGGCATGCCGTCTCCGGCCCGTCAATACAGGCTTTTGTGTTGGGGGAGCGCCGCCGCGCAGGCGGGCGATTTTCGGGAGCGGCAGTTTTGCCGCTCTGCATGTCCCATATCCATTTGATTTTGTTCGTATTTCCGTAGAGGAACCGATAACTTATGCAATACCGGTTGACGGGGCCGCCTTCCGTGAAGTATAATATGGAAGTACCGAATGAGAAATGTACAAAATGAGATAAGACAGAAAAGGGAGGCGCTTGCATGAAACAAGCTTTTGGCATGAGCCGGAGCGGGAGCCTGCGGGAAGCGGCCCGCGCATTGTGCACCCCCCAGTTTATTATGCTTCTGTCCAATCAAAGGCAGTTTGAGCAGCATGTGCATGAGCTGGAGGAGTTATATCCGGGGGTACCAAGTATTGGCTGCATCGGGATGAGCTATGACAACCGGATCGTGGAAGACGGGGTCGGGCTGATTGCGTTTTCAGATGGAGTCAGTGCTGCGGCGAATGTGCTGGAGCAGGTCTCGACCATGCCGGTGAAATATATCAGCCGGCTGGAACAGGACGTACAGAAGGTCGGCGCGAGCGACCGGGATACCGTTTGCATCGATTTCTGTTCGGGCAATGACGCCTGCGTGTTGACAACGTTACATACTGTGTTGGGACGGCGTGGGATTTCGCTGGTCGGCGGCACGGGGGATGCGGGCAAGGTATCGGCAAATGGCAGGGTATATGAGGACGCCGTCGCATATGCGCTGGTTCGCAATCACAACGGCCGGGTGAAAACGTATAAGGAAAATATTTACCACCAGTTGGGCAACCATCGTTTCATCGCTTCCCAGACCGACCGTTCCCGGTATATCATCGGGGCGCTTAACGGCAAGCCTGCAAAGCAGGTTTACGAGAGCATCCTGCATGTGAATGATCAGCAGATCTTGACCCAGACTTTCCAAAACCCGTTTGGAAAGATCAATGGGAACGATGTCTGCATCATCTCGATTAAAGAGGTCGAGGGCAATGCGCTGGCTTGTTTTCGGCAAGTAAACGATTCCGATGTGCTGATTCTGCTTGAATTGGGGGATTACCGTGCCATCACCAAACAGACGATCCGTCAGATTTGCCAGGATTTCCCCAGGCGTTCCGCCGTTTTTTCTGTCAATTGCTTGTTCCGATATAAGCTGTTCAGTGAACAGGGCTATATGCAGGAATACCTGCAGGAGATGGGCGGGCTTGGCAGTCATACCGGGTTTGTCGGATATGGGGAGCACTATAACAACCGGTTTGTCAATCAGTCGATGACCTGTGTGGTTTTTGAATAAAGGAGGGTCGGGGAATGTTTTTTTCCAGAAAGGACCGGGAGGTCCCGCGGGCGAGGCAGAACAACATCGGCCCTGTGCTGCACGTTACGGGCAGCCTGAAGGAATATCAAAAGCTGCTGGTGCAGCGGGAGGTTGAGTCGCTGTCCGAGCTGCGTATGGTGGGCAGCGCCTTTTCCGGCGTTTTGCGCGAGGCCGATCAGTTTCAGGAAAAGCTGCAGGATTTTGGGCAGACCTTTTCCAATGTCAATCAGGCTGCCGGGCAGTATGCGCAGGTGCGCGAGGCCATTGGCCAAGCCGTTGGGGAGGCCCAGGGCCGGGTCGAGGAGCTGAGGTCGACTTCGATCCAGGTGGAGCAGTCTTTTGGCGAAATGGAGGCTACCTTTGCTCAGCTGCAGGCTGCGGTCTCCGGTATTCAGCAGTGCATGGGCAAGATTGTGGACATTGCGGACGAGACCAATATCCTGGCGATCAATGCATCGATCGAGGCGGCGCGCGCCGGGGAAAAGGGAAAGGGCTTTGCAGTGGTAGCCTCTAAGGTGAAGGCGCTGGCCGAGGAGATCAAGGATCTGGCGAACGAGGTGGATACGGGCATCCATGATGTCGAAGGGGGAGCGAACCGGCTCAGCAGCAGCATTCAGGCATCCCGGCAGGCGATGGGGGAGAGCATTGAGACGGCAAACAGCACCTATGAAACCTTCCAAAACATTACTTCGGCTGCGGAGGAGTCGTCGACAGTACAGGCGGAAATCTCTGATGTAATCGAACGTTCTCAAAGTGCGCTGCAGACAATTTGCCAGTTTTTTGACGCCATCAAGCAGCGCCATCAGGAAGTCATGACCCATCTGCGCCGCGCCAATATTTTGGGTACGATGAAAAGCGGTATGTTTGAGGATGTGGACAACATGCTGTCTCAGATTCCGCCGATGGTCCAGGAGATGGAGGGGCGCTGATGCGGCGCTTCTGTATGCGTGATAAAGCAATTTTTTTGAGCAGATGTAAAAACGGCGGCGGCCCTCTGTGGGACCGTCGCCGTTTTTTGTCGGAAACGGATAGATGGAAAGTCTGCTGTAGGACCGCTGAAGCGCCGCCGGCTTTTGAAATCCAATAGGATTCCTGTGGGGAAGCTGTCTGATACGGAGAAAATCAGTCTCGTCCGGCAAACCCGGAATATGGCCGGCGTTAAAATGCGCGGCGTTCATATCCAAGGCCGAACAGTGCAACCACACCTGGCCCGGTGTGTGAGCCGATGACAGTATCGATCATACGGATAGCGATCTGCTCGACTCCGTGGGCACGCAGGTAATCGGCGAGGTACTGTGCGTCGGGTTCGCAGTCGCCGTGGCTGATGCGGACAGGCTGTGCCCGGACCGTCAGCGCTTCGGCAGCCTTGCCTGCCGCGCGCAGCGCTTGTTCCCGTTCGTCCAGCTGCCGCAGCATTTCGTCCCCCAGATATTCAAGGGACTGTTTCCGACCGCGGATTTTGTGGCAGACCTGTAGTTTGCCGTCATTGTCGAGGTAGATGACCGGTTTGATGCCGACCAGCGTTCCCAATACCGCAGAGGTGCGGGAGACGCGCCCGCCGCGCCACAGATGGTTTAGGTCATCGACCGTGACCAGATGTACGACCTGCAGCTTGCGCTCTTCGATTTCATTCGCGCATTCGTTGGCCGTTTTGCCTTCGTCCCGCATGCGCCATGCATGTTCGACCAAAACGCATTCGCCGCCTGCGGCCGCCAGGGTGTCTACGCAGCGGATGGTGCGTGCGGGGAACTCCTTCCCAACCTCGCGTGCCGCGATGCAGCCTGCCTGATAGGAGCCGGACAGCCCGGATGAGAAGCCGAGATAAACGACGTCCAGCCCGGACGCGCACGCCTCGCGGAAAATGGACAGATAATCTCCGACCTGCGCTTGTGAGGTCTTGCTTTGGCTGCCTGCGCGCAGTTTTTCAAAAAAATCATGGAAAGGGAGCGTTGCGCCGAAATCCTCTTTTATGGTTTGCCCGTCTATGGTAAAGGACAGGCTTGCACATCGGATATCGTGTGCGGCGTAGTAATCGGCGGTTTCGTCAATGGTTGAATTTGCGACTAAAACAAATTGATTCATGATATTCCTCCAGAGAGCTCAGCCGTTGTCCTGCTTGGGCAATGGGGATTGCGGCACGGCAGGCCTCAGGCATAAATAATGCAGTAGTCCTGTGCGGGAAGCCTCTGCTGTGGAATCAGGGGGGCTTCCGTAGAGGGCGGGTCAGTATATCTCGGTCAGCGGCAGGGAACCGCCGCTGAGCGGCAGGGCAGGGCCGTCGGAGCAGATCAAATAGGTGTTTTCGGTGCCGGCGATGCCGAGGCCCGGCAGGGCGATCTTGGGTTCGACGGCAAAGGTCATCCCGGCTTGCAGCGGTTCCCGGAAGCCGTGCGCCAGAACGGGCGGCTCGTCCATCATCAATCCAATTGAGTGCCCGAGGAATTTACCGCCGTGCATGAAGCCGCCGGCAAACTGTGGGTCAATTTCCTCGATAATTTCGTGATAAAGCGTCTCCGGTACTGCGCCGGGAACCAGCTTGGAGGCGATGCGCCGCTCCAGCTGGGTACAGAGGTCGTAAGCGGCCCGGATACGCGCCCCTTCTGGGTTGGCGGCAAGCGGTCCGAAATGAAAGACCACCGATTTGTCGGTGTGGTAGCCCTCGCGCCCGGCAGGCATGTCAATAAATACCAGGTCGCCGGGGCGCAGCCTGCGCGTGGGGGAGCCGATCCCCTGCACTGCGGTGCAGGTGCCCGCCGTGCCGCCCGGACCGTCGAAAGCCGTGGTACGCAGCGCATTTTCGGAGAAGGCGACCAGACCTGCAATATCCTCGCCCAATGGTTGGTTAAAACGGGAGATGCCCATCGACCCTCGTTTCAGCAGTTCGGTATAGAGCAGGCCTCCTAGTTCAGCTTCGCTGATGCCTTCGCGCAGCAGGGTGGGCGCAACCTGGTGCATGACCGTTGTGTGGATGGCGCCGGCCTCGCGCATCAGGTCGAGCTCATAGGCGCTTTTGCGGGCGCGCAGCGAATTGAGGATGCCGCCAAGTGGCTGTAGCGTTTCAAAGGGAAGATATTTACGCACCATGTCGAGCCATTCAAGCGTGGCGGTTTTTTTGTCCAGATAAACAGCTTGAGGGACGGGATAGGCTTCGCCCAGGGTGCGGAAGCTCTTCATCGGGCGGATATCAGGGTGAAGCGATTCTTCCTGCGCGCGGCCAAGGTCGCGGCGCACCCAAAGCACAGCGGAATCGGGTGTGACGACAAATGCGCCGACCTGCATGGTGCCGGTAAAATAGTACATACTGATCTTGTCGTGCAGGATTGCCATCTGCCAGCCGGGATCCTGCTGCGAGAGGGCGGCGCGGAGCCGGATGAGACGGTCGTTGAGTTCTTCTTTTGGGACACGGTGCGGCATAAATCTAACTCCTGTTCTGAGGGGGCCTGCAGGTTGCCGGCGCTTCCGCTCTTTTTCCGGCGGCTGGCCGGGGGGGCTGCCGGCGTATGGGACACCCTCTGGCGGTGAACCGCCGTTTTTTGTAATCAACCGGTTTGGAGGCGCGTGGATCGCCTGTCCGGGCAGGGACAGGGGGCCTCTCCTTCCGGCATTCAGTATACCACATTTGCCGCCAAATGAAAACCCTTTTCCTGGATGGAATGGGGCGGAAAAATTGTTTACAACACCTTCATTGACTTTTTCTGTCGTTTCCGATACTATACTATAAGGGATGATACGCTGAGCGGTTGGTTATTTAGAAAGGGAGGAGCCGTATGAATTCTGTCAAGCCCCGTGTGCGCCGCCGTGTCGGGCGGCTGCTGGGGGACCGCCGTTTGATCGGCGGATTGCTGATGCTGCTGCAGGCGCTCGGCTTCCTATTTCTGCTGACCCAGCTGACCGGGCGCTGGCGGGCGCTGGTTACGGTCTTTACGTGGCTCAGCGTGATTATGGTGATTTGGCTGATGCGCAAAAACGATAACCCCGCTTATAAAACTGCCTGGATCGTGATTATCCTGACATTTCCGTTATTCGGGGGGATTTTTTATTTGTTCTGGGGGAATACGCCCCTGAATCAATCGAAATTGCGGCATCGCTTTACGCCGCGCCGGCCCCGCTTTGACAATGTGGGGCAACAGCCTGCTTCCGGGCAGCTATGCGCCGAGGCGGCACGGCACGCGGGGAAGTGCCGGTATATCGAGCATATCACCGGCATGCCGGCCTGGACCAATACCAGTGCGGAATATTTTCCGTTGGGAGAGGACTTTTTCCAATCCTTGTTGGAGGAGCTGCCCCGGGCGAAGCGGTTTATTTTTATGGAATATTTTATTATTGAGCCCGGGCTGATGTGGGACTCTATTTTGGAAATCCTGTCGGAAAAGGCGGCCGCCGGGGTTGACGTGCGCCTGATTTACGATGATGCGGGGACGATGGGCAAGCTGCCCAGCCACTATGACCGGTATTTGCGCGGCAGAGGGGTGCGCGCAGTGCGCTTCAACCGTTTTATCCCGACGCTGAATACCTATTTAAACAACCGTGACCATCGCAAAATCTGCGTCATTGACGGCGAAGTGAGCTATATGGGTGGCATTAACCTGGCCGATGAATATATCAACCATACTGTCCGGTTTGGACACTGGAAAGATACCGGGGTATGCATGCGCGGCGACGCGACCTTTAACGCGACGCTCATGTTCCTGCAGCTGTGGGAATTTAGCACGGGGGAAAAGATACCGGCCGATATTAGCGGCTACTGCCCAAGCTGCGTGCAGCCTGCGGCGGGTTATGTGCAGCCGTTTGGCGATTCCCCGCTTGACCAGGACAACGCCGGCGAGGCGGTTTATATGCAGATGATTTCGACTGCGCGGCGGTATGTGTATATCACGACGCCGTATCTGGTGCTTGACAATGAGATGATCACAGCGCTTTCGGTTGCAGCGAAATCGGGCGTGGACGTGCGCATTATCCTGCCGGGCATCCCGGACAAAAAACTGGTGTATATGGTTACGCGTTCGTTTTATCCGCAGCTGTTTCGGGCGGGAGTCCGCCTGTTTGAGTACCGTCCGGGTTTCCTTCACGCAAAAATGATTGTAGCGGATGACGAAATTGGGATTGTCGGTACGATGAATATGGATTTCCGCTCCTTTTATATGCATTTCGAGTGTGGTGCGGTCTTCTATGCAAACGACGTGGTGCTGCAGGCGAAGGAGGATATTGAGGAGATTATGGCCGTCAGCCGTGAGATTGACGAGGAATGGCTTCGGCGGGTCTCCTGGCCGACCTCAATTGCGGCCTCCCTGCTGCGGCTGTTTGCGCCGATGCTGTAGGGCGTCTGCCCGAAGCGATAGAGGATGCGCCCTGGTGCGCGGCGCTGCTGCGGCGGGCTGCGAGGACATTTTTATTTTGAGGTGTTTATGGAAGTTTTTTTTCAATGGCTGCTTGGCGCGGGCCGGGAGGCTGCGCTGTTTGTGATTTCGATGGTGCCTCTGGTTGAGCTGCGCGGGGCCGTCCCGCTGGGCCTGGG
>CANPPM010000102.1 GCA_947575935.1 uncultured Butyricicoccus sp.
GCAAGATCAAGGAGCTGCAGCGCCGGATGGCGCAGCAGCGCATGATGCAGCAGGTGCCGGGCGCGGATGTGGTCATCCGTAACCCGACCCACTTTGCAGTTGCACTGCGCTATAAGTTGGGACAGGATGAAGCGCCGGTTGTATTGGCGAAGGGACAGGACTCACTGGCGCTGCGCATCGTCAAGGTGGCAGAGGAGCACGGCGTTACGGTAGTTGAAAATGTCGCCGTGGCACGTGCACTGTACGCGAACACGGAGTTGGGGCGTGAGATTCCGCCCGAGCTGTACAGCGCAGTTGCAGAGGTGCTTGTGTTCCTGTATAAATTGGATGATTTGGAAGCATAGGCAAAGCTTGCAGGCCGCTGAAATCTGCGGCTTGCGTGCAGAGGAAAGCAAACTTTTCTGCAAACAGAGAGGGAGGATCATAGAGATCCCCCCTCTTTATTTGCTTTCTGTTTTTTCCTCCAGGCAAGGACGGCGTCCAGCCTTTGTTTGGCCCTGGCTTCGCTGCCTTGCTCCCCGGGAAGATAATAACGCTGCCCGGAAAGCGTGTCCGGCAGGCATTCCATATCGGTGAGGAGGGCCTCTGTGTCATGGGCATATTGATAGCCTTTGCCGTATGACAGCTCCTGCATCAGCTGGGTCGGCGCATTGCGAAGCTGCAGAGGAACCGGCTCGGCCAATCGTTCACGCGCATCTGCTTTGGCCGCTAGAATCGCTTGATACAGTGCATTTGAGCGTGGAGCAAGTGACAGATATACTACCGCATGGGTTAAATGAACATCGCATTCGGGCATCCCGAGATAATGGCAGGCCTGGTAGGCTGCGACTGCAACCTGCAGCGCACGGCTGTCAGCCATTCCAATATCCTCGCTGGCAAAGCGGATCAGCCGCCGTGCGATATAGAGAGGATCTTCGCCTCCCTCCAGCATGCGCGCCAGCCAATATACTGCAGCATCCGGGTCGGTGTTGCGCATGGATTTGTGTAGGGCCGAGATCAGGTTGTAATGCTCCTCTCCGTTTTTATCGTACAGAAGGGATTTTTTGGAAATACACTGGGCGAGCAACTGACGCTCGACGGTTGTGGTATCCCCATTCCGACGGCCGTTGAGTACGGCCATCTCAAGCGTACCAAGTGCGGACCGTGCGTCGCCGTTAGCGAAATTCGCAATCATTTCAAGCAGCTCATCCGGGATAATAATTCTTTGCCCGCCGAATCCCCGCGGGTCGGACAGCGCAGCGTGGAGCAGCGACAGCAGTTCATCTGAGGACAGTGCATTTAGGACAAATACCTTGCAGCGAGATAAAAGCGCGGAGTTGATTTCAAAGGATGGATTTTCCGTGGTGGCGCCGATGAGAATGATACTGCCTTTTTCGACATAGGGCAGGAACGCATCTTGCTGCGCTTTGTTGAAACGATGAATCTCATCGACGAATAAAATGGTTTTTTCACCGAACATTCGGTTTTGTTCTGCCTGCTCCATGACCCCCTTGATCTCCCGGATGCCGCTCGTAACGGCGCTAAAGTCGATAAAGGATGCCTTGGTGCGGTTGGCGATGATACGGGCCAGCGTGGTTTTGCCTACCCCGGGTGGTCCCCAAAAAATCATGGAGGAAACCCGGTCGGCATCAATCAGCTGCCGCAGGATTTTGCCTTCGCCCAATAGATGGCTTTGGCCGGAAAATTCTTCCAGCGTGCGCGGGCGCATCCGGCTGGCAAGCGGACGGTCTTCCGCCGCGCTGAATAGGGTTTGCTGCTGCATGATGGTTCTCCTTTTTCGATGGGTTACAGACGCATCCCACATTTGGGACAAAACTGAAATCCGGGATTGGCCGGGAATCCGCACGCGGGACAGAGCCGGGGCTGTGCAGCGCCGCTGGAAAAGTGCAGCGACTGCAAATCAATAGAGGAGAGCGCGCCGTGCGCGGCTGCTTTCCCAAGCGCAGGCGGAAGCGCACAAGAGGCCCCACAGCAGCTGGTGATGAAAAAATATTGCTTTGCAAACCGGCAAACCGGAAGAAAAAACAGGGTCAGGCAATTGGCGGTGCGCCAAAGATCAAATCGCGCCATGCGCCCGCATACCGGGCAGACGCCCTGCTGTGAAAACGAAAGCTGCTTTCGTTCGGGGGATAAACCTATCACAAAAAACATGGTCTGCACTCCTTAAAGTCTGTTTTCCATTTTGGCTGCGTGAAAACCGGCGCGTATGCCGTCTTGGCTCCTAAAGCATCCGAAAACATATTCTTTTTGGATGACAATACGCGAAACGGCAACAAGTTTTTAATCATTTATAACAGCATGAACGGTATAGAAAAACCGCCCGACGGGCGGTTGTCTGCGTCAGAGCGGTCATTGACTGGATCCGTCAGAGGGATTGCCGGCATCGCGCTTGTCCAAATACCTCCCGAGAAAATAGCCAATTGCCGCGCCGGCGACACCGGGCAGCAGTACGCTGCTATTGTCAGCGACCAGGCCGGCAAGGCCCAGGACGCCAACCGCAATCACGCCTAGGGCGTATCCGACCACTACAAGGTGAAATGTACGGCGCGGCAGCCCGAATACCATATCTGCTGCCGGAGCAGATGCTTGCGCGTCCTCCGCTGTGGACAGTTCCTCTGCCGGCCCGGGCATGTCTGTATCTGCTGCAGGGCAGGGCGGTAACGTCGACTCCTGCTGGTCCAGCTCGTTCTTTTCGTCCATTTTCATCTTCCTTTCGTGGGATTATGTTTTATTATATCATGATTTGCGCGCGCTGGCAAGGGAAATGCAGTTGCCCATCTGCGGCGTATCATAGGCCGGGCATTTGCAAAAAACATCTATTCAAAGCGCGATAGAAAATACTGGAAAAATGATGCCGGCGAGGGCATTCTGAAAACACAGCCACCCATCTGCGTACCCAGATAGGGGCATCCTACGCAGCCGGTTCCATTTCAGAGAGAAAATAGGGAGCCGCCAATACGCTTGATCGCCTGGCGGAGCGGCAGCCGCTGGGGGCAGGCCGATTCGCAGGAGATTGTTTTGCAGGGGCATAAAAAAGGCTTTTTCAATGCTTTGCGAACCGCTTTGCGGCGGGCGTTATCCTCGCCGTCCAACGCCACGACCAGGTCGGCGGCAGCGTAGGCACAGGGGGCGTCAAATTTCCCGGAGTGATACTTTTCACAAGCCTCTGCACACAGGCCGCATTGCAGGCAGGCAGAAAAAAAGCCGTCCTCTGCCTCGTGCGCTTGACCGGTCAGCCAAAGTCCGGTGTCCCGGGCACGGTCGCGCAGGATTCCGCGGTTTACCTGCAGATCGCAGACACAGGGAAACGCCGTAAGCGGCGCAAGCTTTAGCTCCCCTGCGCGGCGCAGTTCTTCCTGTACGGCGACTTCACAAGCAAGGGCGGGGCGGCCGTTCACCAGCATTGCGCAGGCCCCACAGTTTCCGGTGGCGCAGGAACATTCAAAGCAGATACGGCGTGCCGGCGCGCCTGTTGCGTCCGTCAGCGTCTCCCGGCCGTGTAACTCGTTCAGCAGGTCGATCACCGTGCCCTCAAAGCTCTTGTCGAATTCAAACGTTTGTTCACAGCTCTCCACGCCGCCGGTTTCGCGGCGCAGGATCGTAACTATGGACATGGGCCACATCCTCCTTGTTATTATGGACAGTCTCCTATCATGTAACGTACCGGCTGCACTGGCGGCCCTTTGACAAGCGGCGCCGCCAGATTCAGCAAAATACAGCGTATGCTTCTGCCATTGAGCCGCGGGGCGCGAACGATCCGGTATTGCTTTGCTTATTCTTCCCGGGAAAGCAGGGATTCCGGGTCGGGCTCAAAGGTAGAGTAGCGCGCTGCAGCGGTCCGTGGTACGGGCTCCGGCTTGGGTTCTGGGGGCGGCGCTGCCTTCTCTTTCCGTGCAGTTGCAAGCGCCAACAGCGCCTCTGGATCCGGCATAAAGAGCGGCTCGCTGATGCGCCGCCGGGCAGGCGCTTCTTCCGGTTCTGCAGGAGCAGCCTGCGGGTGTGGGGCATGGTGCTCAAGGACGTTTTCTGTTGAAAAGACCGCGGGCGCCGATTCTGCTGCAGGCGCGGTATCTCCGCCAGGGGTTGGGTCGAATATCAGTTCTGCTCCGGTCACGGACGGCTCGGGCGCTGTCGTGAATCTCTCTGAAGCGTCTGTGGGCAGTGCAGTAGCGGGGACAGCCACAGGATCTTCGGCCGGTAGCCTGGGATCTGCTGCAGGTGCGGCCATGGGGGCTGCTGTGGGGGCTGCGGGTGGTTCGGGCAGAGTTGCCGCCGCTTCGTCTGCAGGCGGTTCGGCATGGGGGGGCTCCACAGGGGCGCCCGATCGCTCCTGTTCTTCCTCTTTGGCCGCCTGCGCCGCCAATGCTTTGATGGGCTGAAAGGATACGGTATCCTCGGTCCGTGCAAGATCTTTCAGCGCGGGGGCCGTAGGGCCGTCCTGGGCCGGTGCTTCTACCGGGGGAGGCGGCGCGTCGGGCCGCGTTCCCGGGGCTTCCTTTTTTGCACGCCTGGAGGAGGCGTGCGGCGGTATTTTATATTGGGCTGCGAATTCATTTTCTGCCGCGCTTTGCAGTGCGGAGCCGACACCGATCAGCTCATCCCGGGCACTGTCCGGCGTTTCCTCATCGGAAGACGGGGCGGCCTGGGAAGATACTCCTGTTGGGACATATGCTGCAGCTTCGACTGCGGCGCTCCGTTTCGCTGTGACATCAATCTTTCCGTCGCGCAGGACTGCCGTTAGGTCTCCGTCTTGCCGCAGCAGGCGGTATGCGGCTGTGGTCAGCATGATCTCAAGCAACTGCAGCAACGAGGGCAGGCGCAGCACGGGATAAAGCCCCTCGCCTAAGTCATAACCGCCGCGCCCTGCCTGCTGCCGCATCACCCGGATGTCGAGCAGGCCGCGCTGCAGCAGGCGTGCCGTGCGTCCGCCTGTCATTGTGCGCTGCACGGTTTCCCGGATGCGGCGCTCTACCGCGGCAGGGGCGCGCGTTCCTCGCGTCCGTCGGAATATGTCAAGCAGCTGCTGTACGCCGTTTACCGCCTCATTGACCGCACAGCCTGCTTCAATGGGATCGGCTTCGGGCAGGCTCTCGCAAAGATAGTCCGCAGCGGCGGCGCCGGTTGCCAGCGCTTGTGAGAACGGGAATGCTACCGCAGTGCCGTCTGCGCATTCACCGGCAGCGTACAGGCCGGGGACGGTCGTTTCTCCATCCCAACTGGTAATCAGGCCGCCTTCAAATACGGGATAGCGGCCGCTGGTGTTCAATTGATCGGGGTTGCGCAGCGCCGCCCCTGCCTGAAAGGCCAGTGTTGCGGCAAGGCCGTCGCAGCCAAATCGGTTTTCGGAAAACATCGTATGCATGCCGCCGGAAGCAAGCAGCACGGCATCTGCCCCTACGCCCTCTAGCGTACCCGCATGCTCATTCAGCAGCACGCCGCCTACACATCTGCCGTCCCCCACAGCCAGCCGCAGCAAACGGTGATACGGACAAAACCGCACGTTTCCGCTCGATTCATAGCGCAGAAGCTGACGGCTGAGCGCGTGCATGACCTCATGCCCGCTGAGGCTCTGTGCCCCCATAGAACGCAGCTCCTGCGCAGCATCTTCGGGCAGGTCAATCCCGGGCAACCCGGCACAGCGGTGATAGATCGGCGGCTTCGCAGAGGCAAGCGTAACCTGTTGTCCGCGTTCCGCCAGCCGCAGCGCCGCAGAAATCCCAGCGGGGCCACAGCCAACGATCAAAATATGACTCATATCATCTTTGCTCCTTCGTTTCAGGACGTTTATCGTTGCATTTCTCATCCCAAGAAGGGAGATTTACGGTAGAAAACGCCCGTGCCAAAGATTGCAGCGGCGCTGCGGCAAGGGACATTTCTGCCTGTCAAGAAAATTTCTGCAGAAATCCTGACGGATTTTAAAGGAAACTGGCGCACAACCGTGGGAAAAGAGCCGCCGGTTGGACCTGGCAGCAGTTTTTCAGAGAGGTTCCGGCTGCAGGGATTTGGGCGTGAAGCGATGCGGTCCAATTCATTTCGGCCTTTTCCATACTGTCTTTTATATCATATCACATTTCGATTCTCCCCGCAATGATGCACCTCAAAAAACTGCGGATTTTCTGCAAAGCCGTCGCTGCTTTGCAGCCGGGGGGCGGCCGCTGACTGCGGGAAGAGAGGCTGCGCCAGGCTTCCCGCGCCCTCCTGGATTTGTCAGCCCGGATAAGCGTTTCTATGCGTTGCAATGCACAGAATTCTGTGATATAATAGAAAAAAACCGCGGAAACTGCGGAATTTCGGCAGCTGGCTGCCTGGAACAGGAAAAGGATGAATGCCATGTATCAGAAAATTGTACTGCCCAACGGTGTCCGTGTTGTGACCGATGAAATCAGCCATGTACGCACGGCGTCTGTTGGCATCTGGGTCGGCAACGGCAGCCGGTTTGAACCAGAGGCAGTCGGCGGGATTTCCCATTTTATTGAGCATATGATTTTTAAGGGCACTGAAAAACGCTCTGCGCAGCATATCGCCATTGCGTTTGACGCACTAGGCGGGCAGGTAAATGCCTTTACGACCAAAGAATGTACCTGCTATTATATGAAGGTCCTGGATGAGAAACTGCAGACCGGCGTCTCTATTCTGGCAGATATGTTTATGAATTCCTTATTCAGCCAGAGCGATCTTGAAATGGAACGCGGCGTTGTGCTGGAAGAGATTGATATGTACGAGGATTCTCCTGAGGATGTTGCGACCGAAAAACTTTTTGAAGGCTGCTATGCCGGTACGGCGCTTGGCCGGCCAATCCTGGGCAAAGAGGAGACGCTGCAGCAGATGACCAGCGAGACGCTGCACCGCTACATGCGCGACTATTATCGGCCCGAGGACACCGTGATTGCCCTGTCAGGGCGATACACAGCAGCTGATCTGGAATATATCTGCACGCTGTTCTCCGGGATGCGGGGGGAGGGACATAATGTGATTACCCCGGCGCAATACCGTCCTGCGGCCGTCACGCGCGCCAAAGAAATTGAGCAGAATCATATTGCCATTGGTTTTCCGGGGCTGCCGGTCGGCGACCCAGACCGCTATGCGTACCAGGTGATGAACGCCATCATTGGCGGCGGCATGTCTTCCCGCCTGTTCCAGAGTGTACGGGAACAGAACGGGCTGTGTTATTCGATCTATTCCTATACGGCTTCTCATGCAGAGACCGGGATGTTTTCAATTTATACCGCGCTGAATCAGCCGCTGGAGGAAACGGCGATTGCCCTGATTTTGGAAGAGCTTTCCAAATTCCGCAAAGAGGGGCCGGCCAGGGATGAGCTGGGGCGCTGCCGGGAGCAACTGAAAACCAATCTTCTGATGAGCTTGGAGTCAACCAGCGCGCGGATGAATCATATTGGGCGCAGCGAGCTGGCTTACGGCCGTGTCGTTCCGCCGGAAGAAATTGTGCATGAATACGATGCCGTTACAGAAACGGATGTACTGCGTGTTGCGGAACGTGTACTTCGCTTTCAAGAGGCTTCGATTTGCGCCGTTGGGCAATGTGCCGGCGCGGCCTTTTACCGTCAATTGCTTTGCTGAAAAAATTTTGGACTTTCTTGAAAAAACAGGTTGACATTACAGGTTATCTGTGGTATCCTAATAAGGCAGTCGACGAGAGGCTGCGAATGCGCCAGTAGCTCAGCTGGATAGAGTGTTTGGCTACGAACCAAAAGGTCGGGGGTTCGAGTCCCTTCTGGCGTACCAAGTTAAAGAGCCGTTTTCGTGAGAAAGCGGCTCTTTTTCTAACTTTTTGGAGCGGTTGAAAGAGCGCCAGATTTTTCTTGGTGTTTATTTGGTGCTTATTGCTTTCGGGCGGGTGCAACTGTGCCCGCTTTTTTTCATGCCTTTTTCCGAACCGGTTTCAGGATATCGTCAAGGGTTTCCGCTGCCGCCGCGTCCGCGCTTTGGATCGCGTGACTGTAAACATTTGCGGTTGTGCTGGTCTGCGCGTGGCCAAGCCGCGCCGATACGGTACGAAGGTTCGTGCCTGCCGCAATCAACAAAGTTGCATTCGTGTGCCGCATGGAATGGATCGTGACCGGCGGTAAATCGTTCCGCTTCACAAAATCGCTGAACCAGTTTGTCAAGGTGTCCGGGTGAATCGGTTCCCCGTTCCAGCGGGTAAAAAGCCGATCATGCTCCTGCCACTGATCCCCCAGCTTCAGCCGTTCTGCTGCCTGCCATGCGCGGTATTCTTTCAGCATGGGAATGCAGTTGGCGGGGAGCTTGATGGCGCGCTGTGAGCTGGCAGTCTTGGGCGTATCGTCGTAAATTCCACGGTCGGGAAGATACAGCGTATTGCGCCGGACGTAATGCACCGCGTTGTTGAAATCGATATCCTGCCATTCCAGCCCGCAAAGCTCACCGCGCCGCAGCCCGGTATTGATCAGCAGCAAAATAATCGTGCGGTATTGAATCGGCTCTTTGTCCAACAGCGCAATCATTTCAGTAGCCTGCTTCTCGTCGAGATAGCGGGCTTCTTTGCGTTCCGCGCGCGGGGCCTTTACCCTTTTGCAAGGATTAGAAGGGATAAGCTGCCACTGCATTGCCGTTTCCAGCATAGAGGACAGCAGCCGGTGATAATGCAGCGCGGTCTTGCCCGAAAGCGCGCCCTTGTCTACCGGCTCAAATACAACTTCGAGCGGGCGGTTCAGGGCCGCGCTGATCTTTTCTGCGCTCGCGCGGTTGATATTGCGCCCGCTCGTAAGAGAATCCAGTGTATTCACGCTTACCCCCGCCGCCTTTGCAAGCGCGGTCTTGGTGGAGGGGATCGCCTCTTTGAAGTCCCCACGGCTCTTGTATTTGGTATCCAGCCGCACGCCGCTCTCTTCCAGGTTCGCATAGAACGCTGTTAGATGGTTCGGGCGCAGCTTGTCAAGGCGAATATGTCCGATGGCGGCAAGGATACGGGGCAACAGCGCCTTGTAAGTGGCAAGCGTCCGGGGTTTCAGCTGCTTTTCGGCATAGTCAGTAAACCAGCGATCCGAAAAGTCTGCAAACTTGATATTTCCGTCCAACACCTGACCAGACCGGCACTTTTCCTCAAAAAGAACAGCCTGCCGGTCAAGCTCTTTTTTAATTTGCCGCGCTGTCATGTCCGGTTCGGGCTTCCATGTGGTGTGGCGGCGGATTT